>NZ_LHVL01000028.1:0-4157 GCF_001269775.1 Pseudomonas sp. Pf153
ATGTTCGGAAAAGATAACCGCTGAAAGCATCTAAGCGGGAAACTTGCCTCAAGATGAGATCTCACTGGAGCCTTGAGCTCCCTGAAGGGCCGTCGAAGACTACGACGTTGATAGGCAGGGTGTGTAAGCGCTGTGAGGCGTTGAGCTAACCTGTACTAATTGCCCGTGAGGCTTGACCATATAACACCCAAGCAATTTGGGTCTCGATAGAGACCAGATTGCGGTGTTGTGAAGACGAAACGAACCGAAAGTTCGGACTTGTTCGTAAGGCACACACAAACTATCGCATGCCCATTCGCTGGAACGTGACCGTATGGCACGCGCCGGCTACCGAATTTCTTGACGACCATAGAGCGTTGGAACCACCTGATCCCATCCCGAACTCAGAAGTGAAACGATGCATCGCCGATGGTAGTGTGGGGTTTCCCCATGTGAGAGTAGGTCATCGTCAAGATTAAATTCCGAAACCCCTATCTGCTGATGCAGGTAGGGGTTTTGTTTTGCCCGCAGGAAAGCTCCTTTGTGTTTCTATGCAACTGTCTTGTGCATGGCTATCATGCGGGCCTCATTATCAGGGCGTAGTTCGCATGCTCACGTTGCTAGAACTTCTAAAGGATGGCCGTTTCCATTCGGGGCAGGCATTAGGCGTGGCGCTCGGAATCAGCCGAAGTGCTGTGTGGAAGCAATTGCAGCACTTGGAGGCTGAGCTGGGCTTGTCTGTCCATAAGGTTCGAGGCAAGGGCTATCAATTGGCTAAGCCGTTGCTGCTTTTGAATGTGGCTGAGATTGGTGCAGAAGAGTCTTGTCAGTGGCCCGTCCATATATTTGATTCTATTGACTCGACCAACGCAGAAGCGTTGCGTTTCATAGAGCGCGGAGTACAGGCGCCGTTCCTTATTTTGGCTGAGCGGCAGACTGCTGGGCGTGGTCGCCGTGGTCGGAAGTGGGTCAGTCCGTTTGCGGATAATCTCTATTACAGCCTGGTGTTACGTATCGATGGTGGGATGCGCCAGGTTGAAGGGTTGAGTCTCGTCGTAGGGCTGGCTGTCTTGCGTGCCCTGCACGATATGGGTGTTTTGGAGGCGGGCCTGAAATGGCCTAACGATATCCTGGTCGGCTCAAAAAAAATCGCAGGCATCCTCCTTGAGCTGGTTGGTGATCCAGCAGACGTTTGTCATGTTGTCCTTGGGGTTGGAATCAATGTGAACATGCAGTCTGCTGCTGAGGTTGATCAACAGTGGACTTCCATGAGTCTTGAGGCGGGCAGAACTTTCGATCGGAATGAGCTGGTTATGCGTTTGGGGGTCAGCCTTCAGCGATACTTGAGGTTGCATCAGATGTCCGGGTTTTCGGCAATCCAGGAGGAGTGGGAGCGATATCATTTGTGGCAGGGGCGTTCCGTGTCGCTGGTTGCTGGTGCAAATCGTATTGACGGCGTTGTGTTGGGGATTGATCGTCAGGGTGCGCTGCGTTTGAAGGTAGATGGCGTGGAAAAAATCTTTAGTGGTGGCGAGCTCAGCCTGAGGTTGCGTGATGATTCTTGAGCTCGATTGTGGCAACAGTTTTATCAAATGGCGCGTTCTGGGTGCTGATAGCGCGACGCCTGTAGAAGGGGGGGTAGCTGGCTCTGATGCGGATCTGATCGCCTGTTTGAGTGACGCTGAAAAATTCCAGCTCAAGAAGTGCCGTCTTGTCAGTGTGCGGACCCAAGAAGAAACGGAGTCGTTGATCGCCTCGTTGGTTAATGCGTTTGGAGTATCTGTAGCGCGCGCCGTGCCCACTCGGGAAATGTCGGGTGTCAGGAATGGCTACGAGGATTTTGAGCGGTTGGGGCTTGATAGATGGTTGGCTTTGCTCGGAGGGTTTCACCTCGCCTCGGGAGCCTGTCTGGTGCTCGATTTCGGTACGGCCATTACGGCCGATTTCGTAGGGGCAGATGGCGAGCATCTAGGGGGATTTATTTGTCCGGGCTTGCCTTTGATGCGTAATCAGTTACGTACACATACCCGGCGAATTCGTTATGACGATACGGCCGCCGAGCGCGCCCACGAAAGCCTTGAACCAGGTCGCACCACTGTCGAAGCGGTTGAGCGCGGTTGCATGTTGATGCTCAGAGGGTTTGTGCTGACTCAACTTGAATTGGCCCGACAGTATTGGGGAAAGGATTTCGTTGTGTTTCTGACGGGTGGGGACGCTAATCTGGTTTCGGGCGTTGTCCCGGCTGCCAGGGTTGTGCCTGATCTGGTTTTTGTCGGTCTGGCGATGGCCTGTCCTTTGTCCTGAGGTTTCTATGCGTTGGCTGTTCTTGCTCCTATTGGTTTTGAATGTCTTCTACTACGTTTGGCACCAGCAGGAGGCTCCGCTTCGAGCAAAGGATGTGACTCCGTTGAATCTGTATCGTGGCTCGCAGCAAGACATTCATCTTTTGAGTGAAACGGCTGATGCGCTGGTCAGGCGTGATGCGAGCAAGCCCGGGGAATTACCAAAGACCTGTGCTTATCTGGGTGGTTTCAGTCGCCTGGAGACAGCCAGGCAGCTGGAGCAACGACTCGCGGCGTCAGGAATCATCGCGCGTGCTGCGCCTTTGAGTTCGCCTGAGGCCGGAGGAGGGTTCTGGGTTCAAGTTCCCTCGGAGCATGCCGCCAAATTGAATGAGACATTGCTTCAAAACCTTTCCAGAGAATTCAATGAGTTAAAACACAAAATAATGCCCTGTGAGGGGGTTGCGCCCTCAGGGTAGTTTGCATAGAATGGCGCCCGCTTCGCAGCGAAGACCTTTAAAGGTTAGCGGTGTGAAGCAAGGTCAACGCAGCTAACCTCAGGTTTTTAATGAGAAAATGGTTGACAGAAGGCTGGCATGATGTAGAATGCCGGCTCGCTTAGGAGGGGTTCCCGAGCGGCCAAAGGGATCAGACTGTAAATCTGACGTCTACGACTTCGAAGGTTCGAATCCTTCCCCCTCCACCAGTTTTAGCGTGAGCTGCAAGCTCCGCGGGTATAGTTTAGTGGTAGAACCTCAGCCTTCCAAGCTGATGATGCGGGTTCGATTCCCGCTACCCGCTCCAAGTTTGCAGGTTGTGCAAAGTGTTTTGCTCTTGTAGCTCAGTTGGTAGAGCACACCCTTGGTAAGGGTGAGGTCAGCGGTTCAAATCCGCTCAAGAGCTCCATCTAACAAGGCAGATATGAAAATATCTGCCTTTGTTTTAATGGTTAGTGTGACTTGCTAATTTCTTCTCCTAGGGGTGATTTCGATGGCTAAGGAAAAGTTCGAACGTAATAAGCCGCACGTCAACGTTGGTACCATCGGTCACGTCGACCACGGTAAAACCACTCTGACCGCTGCTCTGACTCGTGTCTGCTCCGAAGTTTTCGGCTCGGCCAAGGTTGAGTTCGACAAGATCGACAGTGCCCCGGAAGAGAAGGCTCGTGGTATCACCATCAACACCGCTCACGTTGAATACGATTCGGCCGTGCGTCACTACGCGCACGTTGACTGCCCAGGTCACGCTGACTACGTAAAAAACATGATCACCGGTGCTGCCCAGATGGACGGCGCGATCCTGGTTTGCTCGGCCGCTGATGGTCCGATGCCGCAAACCCGTGAGCACATCCTGCTGTCCCGTCAGGTTGGCGTTCCGTACATCGTTGTCTTCCTGAACAAGGCTGACATGGTTGACGACGCTGAGCTGCTGGAACTGGTTGAGATGGAAGTGCGCGACCTGCTGAGCACTTACGACTTCCCAGGTGATGACACTCCAATCGTCATCGGTTCGGCTCTGATGGCTCTGAACGGCCAAGACGACAACGAAATGGGTACTTCTGCTGTCAAGAAGCTGGTTGAGACCCTGGACAGCTACATTCCAGAGCCAGAGCGCGCCATCGACAAGCCGTTCCTGATGCCAATCGAAGACGTGTTCTCGATCTCGGGTCGCGGTACTGTTGTGACTGGTCGTGTTGAGCGTGGCATCGTTCGCATCCAGGAAGAAGTTGAGATCGTCGGTCTGCGCGACACTCAGAAAACTACCTGCACCGGCGTTGAGATGTTCCGTAAGCTGCTGGACGAAGGTCGTGCTGGCGAGAACTGCGGCGTGCTGCTGCGCGGCACCAAGCGTGACGACGTAGAGCGTGGTCAGGTTCTGGTCAAGCCAGGCACCGTC
>NZ_LHVL01000029.1:0-206307 GCF_001269775.1 Pseudomonas sp. Pf153
GTGGGAGATTCTATGTTGCAGGGCAACCCTGCAACATCGGCTTCGGCTGGTATTCGCTCTGATTTTTCATCAGAGCGAATGCAACTCGGCAGAGCTTACGGGCAAGCACCACCAATGCCTGAGTTTTTGAAAAGCCTCTTGCCAGGTATGACTCGTAGAAGGGTTTCCATCTAGGCGAGCGAGAGGCCGTCATCGCAGCGATGTGAGCTAAGCGCCTTATCTCTGGATCGCCTTTCTTGGTTAGATACCGGGGGCCATTCTTTTTGCCAGAGTCATCCACCCTCAGGTCCATTCCCAAAAACGCAATAAATGCATTGCTGTTCGCAAAATTGCCCCGCATGTAACTGGTGGCCAGTCCGGTTGCGACCAGCTCGCCTACGCCTTCGATGGCTTTACAACGGACGATGTTTTCTGCAATTCCTGAGTCTTTGCTGACCTTTCGTAGCAGTTTCTGAATAGCCTTGATCGCTTGCTCAAAGGCTGTTTGCTGAGTGGCCAGCGCTTCCTTCAGCAGAGGCTCGTCGATCCAGCTCAACATCAGAGCGGTATGATTTCTGACCAGCGTCGCACGTCTATGAAGCAAGCTCTTTAGCGTTGTGTAGGCCTTTGGAGGGGGACACCAGAGCCGCAGCTCGTGCTGTTCATTGGTCAAATACCGCGCTAACAAACGAGCATCACAAGGATCGTTCTTGGCTCGCTGCCCAATGCCGCGACGATAGTTACTTACCCGATAAGCATCCACGACATAAACCTGATGCCCCATCGCATGAGCCAAGTCGACGGTGTCCAGGTGATAAATGTTGGTAGCTTCAATGGCAATGGCGCTTTGGGCGGGCAACGTTTTAAGCCAGCGTTTTAGGGTTGTTCGATCATTCTTAACGGTATCTATCGTTTGCAGATCAGAGCGATATACAGCGATTTCGGCCTTAGCGACATCAATGCCAACAACCGTTTGCGAGGTAAGGATTGTCATAACAAATCCTCGGGGCTAGGGTTTAGGTGCTTGTCGGGGTCTACCTTTGCGCTGGCTTGCATCTATCGTCGATCTTGTCGATGAATTCCATATTGGCGCTTTGGGTAGAAGGGGCGGGACGAGAAGTCTCCCACGGTCCGTACTGGCTAGAGTCGGAATCGAGCTTTTAGTCCCGCCCACCCCTTCAAGTCTAAACATACAAGCGAGCCTGCTCGCGATAGCGTCGGATCAGCCAACAGAGATGTTCATCCATGCACCGCCATCGCGAGCAGGCTCGCTCCCACATCAGGAATGTGTCCCATAGGGATATATGGGCTGTTCCAATAAAAATGCCCCTGATGGCGGGATCAGGGGCATTTTCTACGGCTTGGAAAACTCAGCGATTGCGGGTCAGCAGCGCTGGTTTCTCGCCCCGTGGGCGGCTGGGCAGTTGATCCAGCTGTTCAGGCGTCGGGAAACGATCGAGCTTCGATTCCTTGTGCATGATTTTCGGCTGGTTGCCGCGTGGGCTCTGCACTGCTGGTTCCTGGCGCGCCTGGTCGTCACGGGCCGGGCGGCGAGGGCGGGAGTCCTCGCGGCGAGCCTGACCGTCACGAGCGCCACCGCTACGTGGACCACTGCGCTTGCCCGATGGGCTGCCGTTGGCGGAGCCGCCGCCGTTGCGCGGGCCATTCTGACGACCCTGGGACTGACCACCGCGCGGAGCACCCGAGCCCTGGGCCGGGGCGCCTGGACGGCGACCGCGACCTTGAGAGGGTTTCTGCTGTGGCACGTAATCGACGCGGTTGCCAAAGTTGTCGATATCGTCATCCAGGAACTCATCCGGGGCGCGATCGGCGGGAGGGCGAGGAGGTGTCTGGCGCTGCGCTTCGCGGGCCGGGGTACCTTCGCGAGGCTTGTGTTCACGGGCCGGACGTTCGCCACGGCCGTTGCCGGCCGGTTTTTCCTTACCCTTGTCCTTGCCTTTGTCCTTGCGACCGCCGCCGCTGCCGTTCGGGCCGTCGCCGCGTGGGCCACGGGCATTGCGTGGGTTACGCACGTCCGGACGCTCACGCACTTCAGGCTTTTCGGCCTCGATCGTGCTGGCATCGAAGCCCATCGGATCGCCGTCCGGGATCTTCTGCTTGGTCATGCGCTCGATGCTTTTGAGCAGCTTCTCTTCATCCGGCGCGACCAGCGAGATTGCCTCGCCCGAACGACCGGCCCGGCCGGTACGGCCGATACGGTGTACGTAGTCTTCGTCGACGTTCGGCAGCTCGAAGTTGACCACGTGGGGCAACTGGTCGATGTCCAGGCCGCGGGCGGCGATGTCGGTGGCAACCAGGATGCGCACCTCACCGGCCTTGAAGTCGGCCAGGGCTTTGGTACGGGCGTTCTGGCTCTTGTTGCCGTGGATCGCGACGGCCGGCAGGCCGTGCTTGTCCAGGTACTCGGCCAGGCGATTGGCGCCGTGCTTGGTACGGGTGAACACCAGAACCTGTTCCCAGGCACCCGTGGTGATCAGGTGTGCCAGTAACGCACGCTTGTGGCTGGCCGGCAGGCGGAATACACGCTGTTCGATACGTTCGACCGTGGTGTTCGGCGGCGTGACTTCGATGCGTTCCGGGTTGTGCAGCAGTTTGCTGGCCAGGTCGGTGATGTCCTTGGAGAACGTCGCCGAAAACAGCAGGTTCTGGCGCTTGGCGGGCAGGCGGGCCAGGACTTTCTTCACGTCATGGACAAAGCCCATGTCCAGCATGCGATCGGCTTCGTCCAGCACGAGGATCTCGACGTGGGACAGATCGACGCTGCCTTGACCGGCCAGATCCAGCAGGCGACCCGGGCAGGCCACCAGCACGTCGACGCCACGGGCCATGGCCTGGACCTGAGGGTTCATGCCGACGCCGCCGAAAATGCAGGCGCTGACGAATTTCAGGTCGCGAGCGTAGACCTTGAAGCTCTCGTGCACCTGGGCGGCCAGTTCGCGGGTTGGCGTCAGGACCAGTACGCGCGGCTGGCGCGGGCCGTGACGCTGGGATTTGTCCGGGTGACCGTTGGGGAATAGCCGCTCCAGGATCGGAAGGGCGAAACCGCCAGTCTTACCAGTACCTGTCTGTGCTGCGACCATCAGATCGCGACCTTGCAACACGGCGGGGATGGCCCGCTGTTGCACCGGGGTAGGCTCGGTGTAGCCGGCGGCTTCGATGGCGCCGACTAAAGCCTCGGAGAGACCGAGGGAAGCAAAGGACATGAGTAATCCTGTTTTAGTGAGGGCCTGGCCCAAGGGATGTCTTGCCTGGCGCGAATGACGTTCAACAAGACGTCATCCCGTCCGGTCCTGCCGGGTCTGGAAGGCGGGGCCGGACAAGGCTCGCGCGGGCTGAAAGCTGCGCTGTAGCGGTGTCGGGGTGCCTTTTGCAAGACCGGGCGTCCGGGCGTGAGCCTGGCGGGAAGGGGCGAGTATAACAGAGCAATCGCCTTGCGTTGCTTTCCTGCTGCTCAACGGCTGATTTCAGCGTCGCGCCGCTGGGGCGCTGTCATAGCGAGCGCTCAGCTCGGCATAGGCTGGTTCACGTTTGAACCGTTTGAGTTCGGCGCTGAAGCGTTGTGCCAGCAAATCCATTCCGGCCTTGCGTCGTACCGCCAGATATTGGCTCTGGCGGCTCACAACCGTCGGGTTTTCGGTGATCTGGTCGTCCAGTTGCATCTGTTTGAGCAATTGCCGGCCCACTCGTCGATCGGTGATGAGCAGGTCGATCCGACCCAGTTGCAGCTTGCCGAAGTTGGCTTCATGGGTGGGCGCCGTTTCGCGCTTGAACAAGGTCGATTCCCGGAAGGCCTGGCTGTACAGGTAGCCGGGGGATGTACCGACGGTCAGGCCGTTCAGGTCGTCGAGCGTGCGAAACGGATGGGGCCGTGCGTTGGCATGGAACAGCACGAATTCGACTTCCGACAACGGTTCGCTGGGGTAGAGCAGCAGGGCTTCGCGCTCGTCGCTGCGAAAGATATCCAGAGCCCCATCCGCCAGGCCTTGCTCCAGCATCGCAAGGCAACGTTTCCAGGGCAGGAGCTGCCATTCGACATCGATTCCCAACCGCTTGAAGACAATGACCGCGGTTTCGTAGTCAAGGCCCATGATCTTGCCGCCTTCCTCGTAGACGTAAGGTGCCCAGGGCTCGGTGACGATGCGCAACTTCTCGGCCCGGGCAGCCATGCTCAGGCACAAGAGAAGAAAGACAGTCAGTAACCGGGCAATGATGAGCATGGCCGGAGGTTACGACGAGTGCACTACAAATAGCCAGAGCGCTCTGGCTTGCGGTTCAGTTGCTTTTTGCCTGCATCAGGTGCTGGTAGATCGCTTCGCGCCGCCGGCCCAATACCAGGCGGATCAACGGGTGGTTGAGCCAGCGTTTGAGTTCATGATCTTCCAACGGTTTTTTCAGGCGGTGCTCAACGTTTTCCAGGGCCTTTTCCCACCAGACCGGGGCGCAGGCCTGGTCGAACTGATTGGCGTGGCGATAGCAACCGTAGAGAATTTCGCGCATGAACTGCCGCTTTTGACCCGGCAATGCCACAGTGACGAGCTTATAGAGCAGGCGCTGCATGGTTGGGGGACGGGGAAGGGTTGCGGTGACCTGCCGTGTTTCATCCAGGGCTCGCTGACATACAGGCGCAGCATGGTGTTTATCGAGCCACGCCTTTGTCTTGGCGCGGAACAGCTGCTTGCGGCTCCAGTAGTGATGGATCAGGTCCGGACACTCGCGTACCTGCGCTTGGCGATAGGCCGCCACTGACAGGCAGAACTCTTCCAGGGTGTAGGCACCTTTTGCCATTGGATAAAACTCATCCATCAGGGCGATGGAGCGGTCCAGCACGTGCGCATCGCTGCAATGCATGCCGATCACTCCGGAGTTGAGCAAGGGCATGTCATCGTCCGCCAGGTGCCGTTGCCGCAGGGCTTGCGACAGGGTCACGTAAAGCTCGGCGTCCTTGTTGGCGCCATAGTTCAGAGTGATTGCGTTACAGAGCAGCGTACCTGGCTGGACGCGCCGGAACAGCTCCAGGGGCGAGCAATGGAAGAAGGTATCGGTATCGATCAGCAGGGCCAGTTCAGCTTCTTCGAGTACCTTCTGCATGACCACATGCTTGGCGCGAAAGTGATAGCCGTGGGGCTGGATCCAGGTTTGGCGGGTTTCGTTGTCCAGGGCGCGCAAGCGCACCGGCAGCCCGGTGTAAGGCATCGGGTTGTCGGTAAATACCTGGATGTCCAGCTTTTCATCCGGCGTCTCGCGCAGGCCGGCGATGGCACTGGCGATGCTGAATACTGCTTCCTGGTGATAGGTCTCGGCCCCGTAGACCAGATAAATGAGTTGTGGGGTCGTTGACCTTTGACCGTTTGGCATCGGCTGCAATCCTTGGTGTTCTCGGATAGTAAAAAGGCCTTGGTTTTCGCCAAGGCCTTGATCTACCACCACATTAAGCGTTAACGCGGCAGCTTGAGGTTGTTCCAGACCGCAAGGCTGGGCTCGGCCTGATTCAGGGTATAGAAATGCAGCCCTGGTGCACCACCCTGCAACAAACGCTCACACATTTGTGTGATGACCTCTTCACCGAAGCGCTGGATGCTGGTGGAGTCATCGCCATAGGCCTCCAGTTGCTTGCGGATCCAACGCGGGATCTCGGCACCGCAGGCGTCGGAGAAGCGCGCCAGCTTGCTGTAGTTGGTGATCGGCATGATTCCCGGTACGACAGGAATGTCCACACCCAGCCTGCGCACACGCTCGACGAAGTAGAAATAGCTGTCGGCGTTGAAGAAATACTGGGTGATGGCACTGTTCGCGCCAGCGTTGGCCTTGCGTACGAAATTGAGCAGATCATCTTCGAAATTGCGCGCCTGGGGGTGCATTTCCGGATAGGCGGCTACTTCAATGTGGAAATGATCGCCGGTTTCCTCGCGAATGAAACTCACCAGGTCATTGGCGTGGCGCAGCTCACCGCTGGCCATGCCCATGCCCGACGGCAGGTCACCGCGCAGGGCAACGATGCGCTGGATGCCGGCGGCCTTGTAACGGGTCAGGAGGTTGCGCAGATCGTCCTTGCTGTCACCCACGCAGGACAAGTGCGGAGCGGCGGGAATTTTGACCTCGCTTTCCAGCTGCAGCACGGTGTTCAGGGTGCGGTCACGGGTCGAACCACCAGCACCATAGGTGCAGGAGAAGAAGTCGGGGTTGTAGCTGGCCAGCTGACGAGCAGTGGCGATCAGTTTTTCATGTCCAGCATCGGTCTTGGTCGGGAAGAACTCGAAACTGTAGCGACGGTCTTGGGACATGGAGGGCCTCCAGCTGCGAGCTTCAAGCCACAAGCGTTCGGTATGCCGATTCTTGTGCTTGGCTTGTAACCCGCGGCTGCGTAATAGCGATGAAGAGGTAAGCCCCAAGCTTCAATCGCAAGTAAACAAACAGCTTTTACTTGCAGCTTGAAGCTCAAGGCTTGCAGCTGCTGTCAGTACCGGTAGGCGTGCGGCTTGAACGGGCCTTCGACGGTGACGCCGATGTAGTCAGCCTGTTGCTTGGTCAGCTTGGTGACCACACCGCCGAAACCGCGGACCATTTCCAGGGCCACTTCTTCGTCGAGTTTCTTGGGCAGTACTTCCACGGTCAGGCGCTCGGCCTTCTGGGCCGGTGGCAGGTCGGCGTATTTCTGGCCGAACAGGAAGATCTGGGCCAGGACCTGGTTGGCGAACGAACCGTCCATGATGCGGCTTGGGTGACCGGTGGCGTTGCCCAGGTTCACCAGGCGGCCTTCGGCCAGCAGGATCAGGTAGTCATCGTTCTGTGGGTCGAAGCTGCCAGCGCCAGTGCGGTGAACCTTGTGGACCTGTGGCTTCACTTCTTCCCACGCCCAGTTCTTGCGCATGAAAGCCGTGTCGATTTCATTGTCGAAGTGGCCGATGTTGCAGACCACGGCGCGCTTCTTCAGGGCCTTGAGCATGTTGGCGTCGCAGACATTGACGTTGCCGGTGGTGGTCACGATCAGGTCGATCTTGCCCAGCAGTGCCTTGTCGATGCTGGCTTCGGAGCCGTCGTTGTTACCATCGATGAACGGCGAAACCACCTCGAAGCCGTCCATGCAGGCCTGCATGGCGCAGATCGGGTCGACTTCGGACACCTTGACGATCATGCCTTCCTGGCGCAGGGACTGGGCCGAACCCTTGCCCACGTCGCCGTAGCCGATCACCAGGGCCTGCTTGCCCGACAGCAGGTGGTCGGTGCCGCGCTTGATGGCGTCGTTCAGACTGTGGCGGCAGCCGTACTTGTTGTCGTTTTTGCTCTTGGTCACCGAGTCGTTGACGTTGATGGCCGGGATCTTCAGCTCGCCCTTGGCCAGCATGTCCAGCAGGCGGTGCACGCCGGTAGTGGTTTCCTCGGTCACGCCGTGGACCTTGTCCAGCACGGCCGGGTATTTCTTGTGCAGCAGCTCGGTCAGGTCGCCGCCATCGTCGAGAACCATGTTGGTGTCCCATGGCTGGCCATCCTTGAGGATGGTCTGCTCCAGGCACCATTCATATTCCTGCTCGGTCTCGCCTTTCCAGGCGAATACCGGGATACCGGCGGCGGCGATGGCGGCAGCGGCCTGGTCCTGGGTCGAGAAGATGTTGCAGGACGACCAGCGCACTTCGGCACCCAGGGCAACCAGGGTTTCGATCAGCACGGCAGTCTGGATGGTCATGTGGATGCAGCCAAGGATCTTTGCACCCTTGAGCGGTTGCTCGCCGGCGTATTTGCGACGCAGACCCATCAGGGCAGGCATTTCGGATTCGGCGATGATGATCTCGCGACGGCCCCAGGCAGCCAGGGACATGTCGGCGACTTTGTAATCGGTAAAAGCGGCAGGCGTGATGACAGCGCTCATGAAGAGCCTCCATTCGTAATGTATGCGAATGGGCGCCGTTGTGCGTTTAGTGTCCGTGCGGGTAACCCGTACGAACAACGCCCCATCCGAGCCTGACAGGTCGAGCCTGCTGCAGCGCCCCTCGGACAGGTGGCGGGAACGGCCCTATGGGAGGGCCGGATAAAACGGGCCGATTATAACGGGCTAATCGGATCTTCCAAAGGGTTTCTGTCGGCAAATCAAAAATGCCGATGGACGTTATTGAAACAGCGACGTAGAGCCTGCCCGCCGGGTCTGCCATGATGCGGCTATTCAGCGGTCGATACTCAGGAGTGATCATGAATTTCCACACCCGCAAATGGGTCAAGCCCGAAGATCTCAACCCCAATGGCACGCTGTTCGGTGGCAGCCTGTTGCGCTGGATCGACGAAGAGGCGGCGATCTATGCCATCGTCCAGCTCGGCAACCAGCGTGTGGTGACTAAATACATCTCCGAGATCAATTTCGTCAGCGCCTCTCGCCAGGGCGACATCATCGAGCTGGGTATCACCGCCACCGAGTTCGGCCGCACCTCCATCACCCTGACCTGCGAAGTGCGCAACAAAATCACCCGCAAGAGCATCCTGACCGTCGAGAAGATGGTCTTCGTCAATCTCGGCGAAGATGGCTTGCCAGCGCCCCATGGCCGGACCGAGATCAAGTACGTCAAGGATCAGTTCAAGGATGCTGTTGTCGAGTGAGGGGGGCGGTTTCAAGGCCCAGGAACTTCAGTGCACCACTGAACAGCTCCGGGCGCCGCGTGTCGTAGCTACATCACGCCACCGGTTCAGGAGCTGTATGAACACCCACGAAGAAGGCAAGACCCCTGACCTGTCGGCTCAGGAGCAACACGATGTGGACCGCAACCAGCCCCCGCGGGCGGCGGTGCTGCACGAAATCATCCGCACCCAGGGCAACCAGGAGCTGGAACGCAGTGTCGCCGCGCTCTGGTGGTCGGCCCTGGCAGCCGGATTGACCATGGGCCTGTCGTTGATGGCGATGGGGCTGCTCAACTCCCGACTGCCGGATCACGAAGGCTTCAAGGTGATCGCCAGTTTCGGCTACTGCGCCGGTTTTCTCGCGGTCATTCTTGCGCGCCAGCAGCTCTTCACTGAAAACACCCTGACCGCCGTGCTGCCGATCATGAGCAAGCCCACCCTGGGCAATTTCGGCCGTTTGTTGCGGCTGTGGGGGGTGGTGCTGGTGGGCAATCTGTGCGGCACCCTGCTGGTGGCCTACGTGATGTTGCACCTGCCGATCTTCGACCGCCGCACCGACCTGGCTTTCCTGGAAATCGGCCGCAAGGTCATGGAAAACGACACGGGCCAGATGTTCGCCAAGGGCATCATTTCCGGGTGGATGATCGCCACCATGGTCTGGATGATCCCCTCCATGGAAAGCGCCAAGATGTGGATCATCATTCTCATCACCTACCTGATGGCGCTCGGGGACTTCACCCACATCGTCGTCGGCTCGGCCGAGGTGTCCTACCTGGTCTTCGCCGGCCAGTTGTCATGGGAGGACTTCTGGCTGGTGTTCGCCGCGCCGACCCTGACGGGGAATATCATCGGCGGCAGTTGCATCTTCGCGCTGATCAGTCACGCACAGGTGCGCAGCGAGAGCGGCACGCCTAGTCGGCCGCACCCAGCGGGATCTCCTGGCGACGCTGGCGATAAATGAAATACACGGCGGTCAGCACGGTCAATCCGCCGACCAGGGCGCCGGTCCACGGCAGGTCGGCCAGGTTGACCCCGCTGGACACCACCAGGCCGCCGATCCAGGCACCGGTCGCGTTGCCAAGATTGAACGCGCTCTGGTTCAGGGTCGAACCGAGGTTCGGCGCTTCGTGGGCCTGATCGATGATCAGCAATTGCAGGATCGGGCACAGGGCGAAGGCGAATATCCCCCACAACACCAGCGTGATCGCCGCCGGGATCACGGATTGGCTGGTCTGGCTGAACGCCGCCAGTACCAGCACCACGGCCAGGGCCATGCCTACCAGTGACGGCAGCAGGCGTCGGTCCGCCAGGCGCCCGCCAAGAAAGCTGCCCGCCGTCAATCCGACCCCGAACAACAGCAACATGATCGTAATGCCGTGGGGGCTGACGCCGGTGATGTCCTGCAGGATGGGCGCGATGTAGGTGAAAACGCTGAACAGGCTGGTGGACGCCAGCACGCTCATGCCCAGAGCGAGCAGCACGTTCGCCTTGCCCAGGACCTTGAACTCGCTGGCGAGGTTGGCTTTTTCCATGGGTATCTCCCTGGGCAGCCAGGCCCATTGGGCAATGGCAGCGATCACGCCGATCACCGACACCGCCCAGAACGTCGAGCGCCAGCCGGCGTATTGTCCCAATGCCGTGCCCAGCGGTACGCCCAGGACATTGGCCAGGGTCAGACCGGTAAACATCATCGCGATGGCCTGGGCCCGTTTGTTCGGCGCCACCAGCCCGGCAGCTACCACCGAGCCGATACCGAAAAATGCGCCGTGACACAAAGCGGTGATGACCCGCGCAGCCATCAGGGTGAGGTAGTTCGGGGCCAGCGCGCAGAGCACGTTGCCCAGAATGAACATCAATGTCATGCCCAGCAGCGTGGCCTTGCGCGGCATGTTGGCGGTGCCGACCGCGAGCACCGGCGCGCCGAACACGACGCCCAGGGCATAGCCCGTAATCAGCAGCCCGGCCTGGGGGATACTCACGGCCAGGTCGCGGGCGACATCCGGTAGCAGCCCCATGATGACGAATTCGGTGGTGCCGATGCCGAAAGCGGCAACGGCCAGGGCAAGCAAGGCGAGTGGCATGCGCAAGGTCTCTGTCTGTAGTCTTGACGCTCTGATCAGGCATACGCATGCCGATGCCCTTCGAGCAAACGGGGGCAGCAGCGAAATTATTGGAATTGATTTATGCGCAACTGAATGCGGCGTGGTCGTTTGCAGTATAAACAGCTGTCGACGGATCGCGAAAAAAACATCGGTCGTTTGACGGGTACGAAAAGGAGTGTGCTGTGCTTGCAACGGTCCTGATGTTGGTGGCGGCGCTGTTGTACGCGCTATTTGAAAGAACCTTTTGGTCGGCTGCGGCTCTTAGCCTGCGCACTGGTGTTGGTCGGCATGCTGGTGATGAAGCGCTGACCGGAGACCGGATCCCTGATTTATCCATGAAACCCAAAGAAGGAACTGCGTCATGACGGTTGCCCTGTGGTGTATTTTGATCGCCATCATCCTGCCTTACGTGTGCATTGCCATCGCCAAGATCGGCGGAAGATACCGGTTGCAGGATAACCACGACCCCCGGGATTTCCTGGAGAGTCTCGAAGGCGCACCCCGGCGTGCCTATGCCGCGCATCTGAACAGCTTTGAAATCACCCCGGCATTCGCCGCCGCTGTGATCGTTGCGCACCTGGCCGGCAATGCCGAACTGGTGACCATCAACGTGCTGGCGGTGCTGTTCATCACCAGTCGTCTGCTCTACATCATTTGCTACCTGGCGGACTGGGCAATCCTGCGTTCTCTGGTGTGGTTGGTGGGGCTGGGGCTCATCGCCAGTTTCTTCTTTGTTTCGATCTGAGCCTGCCTGATTTCGTTGTTGCCTGTGGGGGCCCCACAGGCAACACGACGCTCAAGGATTAGCTGTCACGGTATTCGACACCTGCGGCACTTGCGGTAATGGCATGCCCTTGGGCCAGAGCATCCAGATCTGGCCCTGTTGCTTCATGTCCCCAGCCAGTTCCCCCGCGGCTTCGCCGGTACCCCAGAACAGGTCCGCCCGGACCTCGCCGGCAATGGCGCCACCGGTGTCCTGGGCGGCGACCGGTCGATTCAGCGGGGTTCCATCGGGTCGAGTGGTGGACAACCACAACAGGCTCCCCAGCGGGATCACCTTGCGGTCCACCGCCACGCTGTAGCCGGCAGTCAACGGTACGTTCAGCGAGCCGCGTGGCCCTTCATTGCTGTCGGGGTTGC
Organism: Pseudomonas sp. Pf153; assembly: GCF_001269775.1. Lineage (NCBI taxonomy): Bacteria > Pseudomonadati > Pseudomonadota > Gammaproteobacteria > Pseudomonadales > Pseudomonadaceae > Pseudomonas > Pseudomonas sp. Pf153. The sequence continues at coordinate 11,844 of NZ_LHVL01000029.1, forward strand.
GGTTGAAGAATACGTAGCTGGGATTGCTGCCCAGCAACTCGGGAATCCGGGTCGGGTGGGCCTTGGCCCAGGCGCTGATGGTGCCCATGGTCACCTCTTCTTTCTTCAACTCGCCCTGTTCCACCAGCCAACGGCCGATGGGGCGGTAAGGGTGGCCGTTCTGGTCGGCATAGCCGATGCGCAACAGGCGACCGTCATCGAGTCGAATGCGGCCCGAGCCCTGGATTTGCAGGAATTGCAGGTTCATCGGGTCGGTCAGCCAGGCGATCACGGGCGCCTTCACGCCGTTGTTTTCGATGGTGGCAGCGTCGTCGTAGGGCTTGAGCACCCGGCCCTCGAGGCGGCCGCGCAGGCGTTTGCCCTTGAGCTCGGGGTAGATGCTGTCCAGCGACACAATGATCATGTCGTCAGGTACGCCGTACACTGGCACGTTGGCAGCGGCGGTTCGGGTCAGGCTGCCGGGGTAAACCGGCTCGTAATAACCGGTGATCAGACCGTTGGGGCTGTTATCCCCGGAACGCAGGCCATAGACGTCCAGGTGTTGCTTCAGAAATTTGCGCACATCGGCGGCCACCAGCGGCACATTGGCCGCTGCCGCGCAGGTCGCGCCCCAGGTCGCATCGGCCTTGAGCCGGGTGCATGCACTGCGCCAGGAACCGAAACCGGCCAGCAGGTCTTCATTGGAGACCGTCGGCAACGCTTCCCACGGTGCACTGACATAAGTGGCGAGTGCATGAGTCTTGGGCTCCTCGGTTTTTTCGCCGCGGTTGCAGGCGCTCAACAAGGCAATGAGCGAGAGGGACAGCGCCAGGCTTTTATGCCAGGTCTTGAAGCGGTTCATGAAATGTCCTTCGCGGATGGCGTGCATGTTCAGGGCATGCAGACAACCGCATTGTGAATAGGGCTATTGGTCTTTGCCGGCGACACGAGGATACTGGCTGCCGTTTCCCGACCCGAGGCCAAGATGTTTGCAAAACGTTTTTCTGTGGCTGTGCTGGCCTGCCTGATGCTCTCCGCTTGCGGCGGTGTCGACCCCAACTCTCCATTGGGCCAGCGCAAGGCTATTTTCAAGCAGATGCTCAAGACCAATGAAGAACTGGGCGGTATGTTGCGCGGTCGCGTTCCGTTCGATGGTCCGCGTTTCGCCGAAGGCGCGGTGCAACTGGATCAACTGTCCCGCGAGCCGTGGAAGCATTTCCCGCAAGTACGCGAGGAGGATCACACCAGCGCCCGGGATGAGGTCTGGCAAAAGCAGGCGCGCTTCCAGGAACTGGCCCGTAGCCTGGAGGTGGCCACCGCTGAGTTGGTGGCTGCCAGCAAGGTTCAGCCCTACAGGGCCAGTTACCTGGGCCCGGCGGTGCAGAAAGTGGAAGACGCCTGCAGTGCCTGCCATAAAGAGTTTCGGGATTACTGAAGGCGTTCGTTCATTTATCCAGCTCCTCCACGGCTTCCTGCAATTCCTTGCGGGAAGCCGCCAGTTTATCCTTGCGCTTGTTGATCCGCTCCGGATCACCTTTCTTCATGGCTTTCTCCAGGTCCTCCTGGCGACGACTGACCTCGTGCTTGGCTTCGAGCACCTTGTTTTCACGCTCCTTGCGCAAGGAGGCGTCGGTGCAATGGGTGGTAACCTCGTTCAGCGCGGTTTCCAGGCCGGCCTGCTGGTCCTGGTTGCCCTGGGACTTGGCCAGTTCGATCTGGTTGACGATGCCTTGACGCTTGGCGGCGCAGCCAGTGAGTTCCGGTGCTTGCTCGTCCGCCCACAGGGGGGCGGCCATGACGCTGCATAAGGCCAGCAGGATAGCGTGTGGCAGGAAATTCATAGCAACTCCAAAAAACAAATCCGTGAAAACGCGCGAGTCATCCGGCTCAGGTGCGCTGTTGGAACGCACGCGTGCCCCTTGGGTTCAACCGCACGGGCCGATCAAAAACCGTCGATCCCGGCAGCCCGCAATACTTCGCTCAACGCCCGTACCTGCGGGTCGCGGAAAAAAGCGCTCAATTGCGCAGCACGTCCCGGCCCGATACCGGCCTCGGCTTGCCACTGTTCGGTGTCACGCTCGGCCAGCGCGTGCCATGGTCCTTCCAGCCGGGCTTCGCCGACAGGCGGCAGGCCCAGCGCCTTGAGCCATTGTCCGAACGGCCGTTGGCGGGCACTGTGCAGGCCTTCGAGCAGGCGGGCTGCGCTGCGTTCGCCGAAGCCGGTCATGTTAGCAAGCTCGGCGGCATCGAGTGTCATCCAATCCAGCAATCCGTCGAGTCGACCCGCAGTCAGGAGTTTTTCCCAGGTGCCGGGGCCGACATGGGGCAGGGCAAGTCCCTGCTTGCCGCTTAGCCAGTTCAGGCGCGCAAGAAATTGGCTCTCGCAGCCTGGTGTCGGTTGCCAGCAACTCAGCAAGTGATGGTCGGCTGCCACCGGGACATTGACGTCCTCCCGCACGATGCTGCGCAGCACGACGCTGTCGAGGCGCGGAATGGTCAGTCCGGCCAGGCTGATGGCGACCTGGTCGCCGGGACGGATGTCCATTTCCTCCCATTGCTTGAGGGAGCTGACGCTCACTCGGCGGATCCTACGGTCGTCCAGCAGGACGGGCTCAAGTTCCAGTACTGGGGTGATGCGCCCGGTTCGACCGATGTTGAAGCGCACCTTCCTCACCCCGGTCAGGGCCTGGGCATAAGGGTATTTCCAGGCCACGCTCCAGGACGGCGGCCGGGCTTGCCAGCGGTTGGCCGGTGGGCGGCGGCTCTGGCGCAGGACGATCCCGTCGCTGGCGAAGGGCAGCGGAGTGCGATACCAGTGGTCGCGCCAATGTTCGGCATCGGCCAATGCCCGGACAGGTTGGTTGTAGTCGAGGGTGCCGGCGAAACCCAGCTCAGCCAGCGCGGCCATTCGTCCGGGCAGGGTGTCAGGCCCTTCCGGCCATTCCCAGACAAAAAGACCAATGTCCGACGCTTCCTGCGCGGTCAGGTTGCTGCGTGCTATCAGGCCCGCCACGGTTGCGCGGGCGTTGAGACTGCCGGTTTCGGCCTGGACGTGGGTGCCCAGGCGCCAATACAGCTCGCCCTGTACGAGCAGGTTCCGACGTTGGCGCAGCCGTTGCGGGATGGCGCCGATTTTGCGCGCGTTGGAGGTCCAATCTTGCCCCTGGATTCCATCGCCGCGGCTGATTGCCTGGTAAAGATGACCGTCTCGGTAAATCAGGGTCACCGCTACACCATCGACCTTGGGCTGGACCCAGACATCGTCCCGGCCATCCAGCCAGCTCCGCACGGCGTCGGCACCCTTGAGTTTTTCCAGGCCCGTGTGAATGACCGGGTGCGGTACCTTCCCGCGTGCCGTGCGCAAAGGGCCGGCCGGCGACTCCAGGCCAAAGCAACTGCGCCAATGCTCCAGTTTTGCGCGGGACTGATCGTAAAGCTCGTCGGCCACCAGCGATTGGCCGAGGCGATGATAACTGTCGTCCCAGGCGTCGATCTGCTGTTGCCGGGCTTCGATTTCTGCCTGGGTACGTTCGACCGGCCAGTCAGGACAGGGCGCCGCGATAGCAGGGGCAGCGATGAAAAGTGAAAAGAGCAGCGCGTGAAATAACGATGGCATTGAAGCATCCTTGCTTGGTCAGGTCTTTCAAGGCTAGCCACGGTTGCGCAAGCTGCGAGGCCTGGAGCGTTACCGAACGTTGCGGTGCTGATGGCAACGTCGTGGCGGTACAGTGCAGCGTGATTTAGCCGTGCAACTGTCCCTTGAACCTGTCGTCGGGCCGGGCAGAATGGCGTTTAGATCCACCCTGCCAGGAGTGCCCGCGATGGACCTGACGACACTTGCCGTTTTTATTCCGGCTTGCTTTGCGTTGAACATGGCGCCTGGGCCGAACAACCTGCTGTCCATCAGCAACGCCTCGCGTTATGGCTTTGTGCGGGCGTGCAGTGGTGGCATCGGTCGGCTGTTGGCATTTGCGATCATGATTGCCCTGGCCGCGGCCGGACTGACCGCAGTGCTGCACACCTCGGAACTGTTGTTCCTGGGGATCAAGGTTGTTGGCGCCGGCTATCTGTTCTATCTCGCCGTACAGCTGTGGCGTGCGCAACCTCAGGCCGGTGAAGAGACAACGGTCGGCTCGATGGGCATGGGGCGTCTGGCGCGCCAGGAGTTTCTGGTGGCCATCGGCAACCCGAAGGCGATCCTGCTGTTCACGGCGTTCCTGCCCCAATTCGTCGACCGTTCCGGCACCGTCGTCCAGCAGTTCTCTGTATTGGGCGGGCTGTTCCTGGCGTTGGAGTGCATCGCCATCGGTTTGTATTGCTACATGGGGATCTACGCGCGGCGACTATTCGCCCACCCCAGCGGCAAGCGTCTGTTCAACCGGCTGTGTGCTGGCTTGTTGGCCAGTGCGGCTTCGTTTTTACTGGTGGCCCGGCGGACGTAGCTTATCTCCCCCCCTCGGTGGAGGGAGAAACATCCGGAATGAAAAAGCCCCTGGCGAACGGGTCGCCAGGGGCTTTTTATCTCAACGGGTATTACAGGCCGGCAGCAGCGCGCAGGGCGTCGGCGCGGTCGGTTTTTTCCCAGGTGAAGGTGGTGAAGGTATCACCATCGACAGTCTTGGTCTGCGGCGTACGGCCGAAGTGGCCATAGGCTGCGGTTTCCTGGTACATCGGGTGCAGCAGGTCAAGCATGGTGGTGATGGCGTATGGACGCAGGTCAAACACTTCGCGGACCAGCTTGATGATCTTGTCGTCACCGATCTTGCCGGTACCGAAGGTGTTCAGCGAGATCGACGTAGGCTGGGCGACACCGATGGCGTAGGACACCTGGATCTCGCAGCGTTCGGCCAGGCCGGCGGCGACGATGTTCTTGGCCACGTAGCGGCCGGCATAGGCCGCCGAACGGTCGACCTTCGATGGATCCTTGCCGGAAAACGCGCCACCGCCGTGACGGGCCATGCCGCCGTAGCTGTCGACGATGATCTTGCGTCCGGTCAGGCCGCAGTCACCCACCGGACCACCGATGATGAAGTTGCCGGTCGGGTTGATGTGGAACTGGGTGTCCTTGTTCAGCAACTCGGCAGGCAGCACGTGCTTGACGATCAGCTCCATCACGCCTTCGCGCAGGTCTTTGTAGGACACTTCCGGGTTGTGCTGGGTCGACAGCACGATGGCGTCGATGCCAACCACCTTGCCATTCTCGTAACGGCAAGTGACCTGAGATTTGGCATCCGGACGCAGCCACGGCAGCAAGCCGGACTTGCGGGCTTCGGCCTGGCGCTGCACCAGTTGGTGCGAGAACGTGATCGGCGCCGGCATCAACACGTCGGTTTCGTTACTGGCATAACCGAACATCAGGCCCTGGTCGCCGGCGCCCTGGTCTTCAGGCTTGCTGCGGTCAACGCCTTGGGCGATGTCCACCGACTGCTTGCCGATGATGTTCATTACGCCGCAGGTTGCGCCGTCGAAACCGACGTCGGAGCTGTTGTAGCCGATGCCCAGGATGACGTCGCGGACGATCTGTTCCAGGTCGACCCAGGCCGAAGTGGTCACTTCGCCGGCAATGATCGCCACGCCCGTTTTCACCAGAGTCTCGCACGCCACGCGGGCGAACTTGTCTTCAGCAATGATGGCGTCCAGCACCGCATCAGAAATCTGGTCGGCGATTTTGTCCGGATGCCCTTCAGACACGGACTCGGAGGTGAAAAGGGAGTATTCGCTCATCTCGATGTTTTCCTACAAGTTACCGATGGTGAGTGTCACCAGCCGGCCGCTGAAAATGGCGGACCTGGATCTGGAAACCATTTCGTAAGCCTACATAGAGGCTTTCCCCGGGCACGAGGCCCGCAGTGGTGGCCCAACGGGCCAGGTCGTCCTGTTCGAACCCCAGCCAGAGATCACCGCAGGCCTCCCTGGCCCAGCTCTGATTGTGGCTGCATAACTCTGTCACCAACAGGCTTCCGCTCGGTCGCAACAGGCCGGCCATGTGCTTGAGTGCATCGGCCGGAGCGGCGAAATGATGAAGTACCATGTTCAACACGACGCAGTCGCCTTGCAGGTGCACGCCACCCAAGGCATCGGCCAAACGCAGGCTGACATTAGTCAGGTTTTCACGTTCGCACACCTGGCGAGCCAGATCGAGCATGGCCGGGCTGTTATCCAGCGCCGTGACCTGGCTGAAACGTCGTGCCAGTTCCGGCAGGAACGCACCGTCGCCGGGGCCGACCTCGATGGCCGTGGCTGTAGGCTCGAAGCTCAGTTTGTCGAGCAGCGCCAGGACGCTTTCGCGGTACTGCGGCAAGCCCGCGATGAGGTCTTGCTGGGCACGAAACTTTTCCGCCACACGTGCGAAAAAATCCTGGCTGGCCGCGGCTCGTTGCCCGTGCACCTGGGCGATACGAGCCTGAACGTCCGTCGGCAGGCTCAGTTCGTCCACTTCCTCAAGCAATGCAGCGTGCAGCTTGCCACCCATAAGATCGGTGTGGGGCAGGGCGCGGCGGTAGAAAATGGCGTTGCCTTCACGACGGGTCGCCACCAGGTCGGCCTGGGCGAGGACCTTGAGGTGATGGCTCATGCCGGACTGACCGATGCCGAAGATCTGCGCCAGTTCCAGCACGCCGAATGAGTCATTGGCCAGGGCGCGCAATACATTGAGCCGCAACGGGTCGCCACCGGCCTTGCAAAGGGCCGCCAGTTCGTCGCTAGGGTGATGCTGGATGGAGGGCGCACGTAAGTTCATAACGCGGCAGTCTAGACAGGGGGTGGCATCACCGCAAGTTCAATATCAAAAACTTTTGATATTGCTCGATAAATGGCACTTCGCTGGTCTTTATGGACTCTACAAGCTTCCAGTGGACAGGTTTCACCTGGCGAAAGCGACTTTATCCACCCGAAAAACCGCTCTGGACGTCTATCTGTCATTGCTCCCAGGGGGTGGGTGAGGGAAAATGCACGCCTTTTTTCAGTTTCGTTATTCACTTACTCAATTCCCGCAGGAGAACAGCGATGCCCAGCCGTCGTGAGCGTGCCAATGCCATTCGTGCCCTCAGCATGGATGCCGTGCAGAAAGCCAACAGCGGCCATCCCGGTGCCCCGATGGGCATGGCGGATATCGCCGAGGTGCTGTGGCGCGACTACCTCAAGCACAGCCCGGCCAATCCGGCTTTCGCTGACCGTGACCGCTTTGTGCTGTCCAACGGCCATGGTTCGATGTTGATCTACTCGCTGTTGCATTTGACCGGTTATGACCTGTCGATCGACGACCTGAAGAACTTCCGCCAACTGCATAGCCGCACCCCGGGCCATCCGGAATACGGCTACACCCCAGGCGTGGAAACCACCACCGGTCCGCTGGGCCAGGGCCTGGCCAATGCCGTGGGCTTTGCCCTGGCGGAAAAAGTCCTGGCGGCGCAATTCAACCGTCCGGGGCACAAGGTCGTCGACCATCACACCTACGTTTTCCTGGGTGATGGCTGCATGATGGAAGGCATTTCCCATGAGGTCGCCTCCCTGGCCGGTACTCTGGGCCTGGACAAGCTGATCGCTTTCTACGACGACAACGGCATTTCCATCGACGGCGAAGTCGAAGGCTGGTTCACCGACGACACCCCGAAACGCTTCGAAGCCTATAACTGGCTGGTGATTCGTAACGTCGACGGCCACGATCCGGAAGAGATCAAGACCGCCATCGAAACGGCTCGTAAAAGCGCCCAGCCGACCCTGATCTGCTGCAAGACTACCATCGGTTTCGGCTCGCCCAATAAACAAGGCAAGGAAGACTGCCACGGCGCCCCGCTGGGTGCCGAGGAAATCGCTCTGACCCGTGCCGCGTTGAAATGGGAACACGGTCCATTCGAAATCCCGGCCGACATCTATGCCGAATGGGACGCCAAGGAAAAAGGTCGTGCGTTGGAAGCCGACTGGGATCAGCGTTTCGCCGCCTATTCCGCCGAATTCCCTGAGCTGGCCAACGAGCTGGTGCGTCGTCTCAGCGGCGAGCTGCCGGCCGACTTCGCCGAAAAAGCCTCGGCCTATATCGCCGAAGTGGCTGCCAAGGGCGAAACCATCGCCAGCCGCAAGGCCAGCCAGAACACCCTGAACGCCTTCGGCCCGCTGTTGCCGGAGCTGCTGGGCGGTTCGGCCGACCTGGCCGGTTCCAACCTGACCCTGTGGAAAGGCTGCAAAGGTGTCAGCGCCGAAGACGCCAGCGGCAACTACATGTACTACGGCGTGCGTGAGTTCGGCATGAGCGCCATCATGAACGGCGTAGCCCTGCACGGCGGCCTGGTGCCTTACGGCGCCACCTTCCTGATGTTCATGGAGTACGCTCGCAACGCCGTGCGCATGTCGGCGCTGATGAAAAAGCGCGTGCTCTATGTGTTCACCCACGACTCCATCGGCCTGGGCGAAGACGGCCCGACTCACCAGCCGATCGAGCAACTGGCAAGCCTGCGCTGCACCCCGAACCTGGACACCTGGCGCCCATGCGACGCCGTGGAATCGGCGGTGGCCTGGAAATACGCCATCGAGCGCAACGATGGCCCATCGGCGCTGATCTTCTCCCGTCAGAACCTGCAGCACCAGCCCCGCGAAGCGGGTCAGATCGACGAAATCGCCCGTGGCGGCTACGTGCTCAAGGACTGCATTGGCGAGCCTGAGCTGATCCTGATCGCCACCGGTTCGGAAGTCGGCCTGGCCGTCCAGGCTTACGACAAGCTGACCGCACAGGGCCGCAACGTACGCGTGGTGTCCATGCCGTGCACCAGCGTGTTCGATGCCCAGGACGCCGGCTACAAGCAGTCGGTGCTGCCGCTGCAAGTCAGCGCCCGGATCGCCATCGAGGCCGCTCACGCCGATTATTGGTACAAGTACGTGGGCCTGGAAGGCCGCGTGATCGGCATGACCACCTATGGTGAGTCCGCGCCTGCGTCGGCGTTGTTCGAGGAGTTCGGTTTCACCCTGGAAAATATCTTGGGTCAGGCTGAAGAATTGCTGGAAGACTAAGTCCAGGCATGCATCGCCTGTTCTGACGCCATCGCGGGCAGGCTCGCTCCCACAAGGATCTTCACCGACCCTGTGGGAGCGAGCCTGCTCGCGATAGCGTCGGTTCAGCCAACGCTGCCCTGATGGATTCACCCTGGTCAGAGAATCCCATGCCCCAACCGCGTCCCTACAAAGTTGCACTCAACGGCTACGGCCGGATTGGTCGTTGCGTCTTGCGTGCGTTGTTCGAGCGAGGGGCGAAGGCCGGGTTCGAAATTGTGGCGATCAACGATCTGGCCGACATGGCCAGTATCGAATACCTGACACGCTTCGACTCCACCCACGGTCGGTTTCCCGGTGACGTGCGGGTCGACGGCGATTGTCTGCATATTAATGGCGACTGCGTGAAAGTCCTGCGCAGCGCTACCCCCGAAGGCATCGATTGGGCGTCCCTGGGTGTCGATCTGGTGCTCGAGTGTTCCGGTGCCTACCACACCCGCGAAGATGGTCAGCGTTTCCTCGCGGCCGGTGCGCCACGGGTGCTGTTCTCCCAGCCGATGGCCAGCGAAGCGGATGTGGATGCCACCATCGTCTACGGCGTGAACCAGGATTGCCTGACCGGACATGAGCTGCTGGTGTCCAACGCCTCCTGCACCACCAACTGCGGCGTTCCGCTGTTGCGTCTGCTGGACCAGGCCATCGGCCTGGAGTATGTATCGATCACCACCATCCACTCAGCGATGAACGACCAACCTGTGATCGATGCCTATCACCATGAAGACTTGCGCCGCACCCGTTCGGCGTTCCAGTCGGTGATTCCGGTGTCCACTGGTCTGGCGCGGGGCATCGAACGGCTGCTGCCGGAACTTGCTGGGCGAATTCAGGCCAAAGCGGTGCGGGTGCCGACGGTGAACGTGTCTTGCCTCGACATGACGATGCAGACCGTGAGCGATACCGACGCCACCGAGGTCAACCGGATCCTGCGCGATGCCGCCACCAGCGGCCCGCTCAAAGGCCTTCTGGCCTATACCGAGTTGCCCCATGCCAGTTGTGATTTTAACCATGACCCACATTCGGCCATCGTCGATGCCAGCCAGACCCGTGTCTCCGGGCCACGGCTCGTGAACATCCTGGCCTGGTTCGACAACGAATGGGGTTTTGCCAATCGAATGCTGGACGTTGCCGAACATTATCTGCAAGCAGCGACTTCGCGTTCTGCTTCCAACAAACCTGCTCTCTAACTAAACAGTTATCCAGGAATTGCGACCCATGACCGTGTTGAAGATGTCCGACCTCGATCTGCAAGGTAAGCGCGTACTGATCCGCGAAGACCTCAACGTCCCCGTCAAGGACGGTGTCGTCACCAGCGACGCGCGTATCCTGGCTTCGCTGCCGACCATCAAGCTGGCCCTGGAAAAAGGCGCGGCCGTGATGGTCTGCTCGCATTTGGGCCGTCCAACCGAGGGCGAGTTCTCGGCCGAGAACAGCCTCAAGCCGGTGGCCGACTACCTGAGCCGCGCCCTGGGCCGCGAAGTGCCGCTGGTGGCAGATTACCTGGGCGGCGTGGACGTGAAGGCCGGCGACGTCGTGCTGTTCGAAAACGTACGCTTCAACAAGGGCGAGAAAAAGAACGCCGACGAACTGGCCCAGCAGTACGCTGCCCTGTGCGACGTGTTCGTGATGGACGCCTTTGGTACCGCGCACCGTGCCGAGGGTTCGACCCATGGCGTGGCGAAGTTCGCCAAGATCGCGGCGGCGGGCCCATTGCTGGCCGCCGAATTGGATGCGCTGGGCAAGGCCCTGGGCGCCCCCGCCAAGCCGATGGCCGCCATCGTGGCCGGTTCCAAGGTCTCTACCAAGCTCGACGTGCTGAACAGCCTGAGCCAGATCTGCGACCAATTGATCGTAGGTGGCGGTATCGCCAACACCTTCCTCGCGGCGGCCGGTCATCCGGTCGGCAAGTCCCTGTACGAACCGGATCTGCTGGACACCGCCCGTGAAATCGCCGCCAAGGTCAGCGTGCCGTTGCCCGTGGATGTAGTGGTTGCCAAGGAATTTGCTGAAAGCGCTGCCGCCACCGTCAAGGCCATCGCCGATGTAGCCGAAGACGACATGATTTTGGACATTGGCCCACAAACCGCGGCCAACTTCGCCCAATTGCTGAAATCTTCCCAGACTATTCTGTGGAACGGTCCGGTCGGTGTATTCGAGTTCGACCAGTTCGGCAACGGCACCAAGGTCTTGGCCCAGGCCATCGCTGAAAGCGCTGCGTTCTCCATTGCCGGTGGTGGCGACACCCTGGCGGCCATCGACAAGTACGGCGTGGCCGAGCAGATTTCCTACATTTCGACGGGCGGCGGTGCGTTCCTCGAATTCGTCGAAGGCAAAGTGCTGCCGGCGGTAGAAGTCTTGGAAAGCCGGGCCAAGGCCTGAGATTCCGATGACCAGGCAAGGGAGTGTTCCGATGGTCAAAACGTGGATGCTTTTGTCACTGACCGTGGCCCTGACCGCTTGCGGCAGTCAGCCGCAAGCCACCCCGGAGCCGGCCCCCAGTGAGCCCGCGTCGGGCTGCTACCAGGCGGACTGGCAAGCGGAAACCAACCCGGTCCTGAACAAGCGTTCGGGGCCGGACGGTCTGGACAAATACGAAACGCAAACCCCGGCCAAGGAACATGGTTGTCCTTGACGGGTCTGACCCTTTAACTCAGGGCTGGCGGCGTGTGTCGTCAGTCGAGGAACACGGATGAAAGGCTTTATCGCCGTCATGGCGTTGGCATTGCTGGCCGGTTGCGCGCAGTTGAATCTGCTGCATCCGTCCGAGCCTGTGGCGGGCTGGACCACCTGGACTTGCGACAGCGAAGCCAAGGTGATCTGGCGCTACACCGATGACGCCCACAAGACCGTCGATGTCCGCCTCGGCGGCGCCGAGCAGGTCTATCGCCTGAAACTGGAACCGGGGGCGTCGGGTGCGCTGTACAGCGACGACATGCTGGCGTTCCACATCAAGGGCGAGGAAGGCCTGGCGTACTGGGTCGCGACCAATGACCTGATCGGGCGTGGCTGCAAGGCCGATTGACTCACAGAGATCCAGTGTGGGAGCGGGCTTGCTCGCCAATGCAGTGGATCAGCTTGCACATTCGTTGAATGTGAAACCGCATTCGCGAGCAAGCCCGCTCCCACAGGGCGCCCTGTAGTTTCGAGAATTTTGCTTCACCGAACACCCGGGCCGGGGACACCCCCCGATCCGCAATGACTTGAAGAGCCGCCGCCGCTCCGGCAGGCTGGCACGATTAACGACCCTCGACCGGGAGAGACACACAATGGCACTTATCAGCATGCGTCAGATGCTGGACCACGCAGCCGAGTTCGGCTACGGCGTTCCAGCCTTTAACGTCAACAACCTCGAGCAGATGCGCGCCATCATGGAAGCCGCTGACAAGACTGACTCTCCGGTGATCGTCCAGGCTTCGGCCGGTGCGCGCAAATACGCCGGTGCGCCATTCCTGCGTCATCTGATCCTGGCGGCGATCGAAGAATTCCCGCACATCCCGGTGTGCATGCACCAGGACCACGGCACCAGCCCGGACGTCTGCCAGCGCTCCATTCAACTGGGCTTCAGCTCGGTGATGATGGACGGCTCCCTGGGCGAAGACGGCAAGACCCCGACCGACTACGAATACAACGTGCGCGTCACCCAGCAGACCGTTGCCATGGCCCACGCCTGCGGCGTTTCGGTGGAAGGCGAATTGGGTTGCCTGGGCTCGCTGGAAACCGGCATGGCCGGTGAAGAAGACGGCATCGGCGCCGAAGGCGTGCTGGACCACAGCCAGATGCTGACCGACCCGGAAGAAGCCGCCGACTTCGTGAAGAAGACTCAGGTCGACGCCCTGGCCATCGCCATCGGCACCAGCCACGGCGCCTACAAGTTCACCAAGCCGCCTACCGGCGACGTGCTGGCCATCGACCGCATCAAGGAAATCCACAAACGCATCCCCAACACCCACCTGGTGATGCACGGCTCGTCCTCGGTGCCGCAAGAGTGGTTGGCGATCATCAACCAGTACGGTGGCGACATCAAGGAAACCTACGGCGTACCGGTTGAAGAAATCGTCGAAGGCATCAAGCACGGCGTGCGCAAGGTCAACATCGACACCGACCTGCGCCTGGCCTCCACCGGCGCCATGCGCCGCCTGATGGCGACCAACCCGAGCGAATTCGACCCACGCAAATTCCTCGGCGCCACCGTGACCGCCATGCGTGATGTATGCATCGCGCGTTATGAAGCGTTCGGCACTGCGGGTAATGCTTCGAAGATCAAGCCGATCTCGTTGGAAGGCATGTATCAGCGATATCTGAAGGGTGAGTTGAACGCTAAGGTCAACTGAGTTTCAGGGGCCATAAAAAACCCGCAGTGATGCGGGTTTTTTTTATGGCAGCGTGTTCAGTTACTGAAGTTTAATTGCCGAGCCTTTGTCGCAACTTAATGATGTGATTTTATTGTCCTTGTCAGTGTAGATGTTAAGACGATCCTGAACGAAGTCCTTTGTTGCTATGCCTGGCGGTGGGATTGTCCTGGCAAGGCTTGCGTTCGCGGTTTTAACGGCTTCTTCCACGGTTGTGGCGTCTGCTGCCTTGCCCACGAAGCTTTGGACCAAAGAGCTGTCGCAGGCTGCATGCGTTTGGGCGGCGGCGCCAAGCAACAGCGGCAGCGCCAAAAATAAAGGTTTGCTGATCATGTCCTAACTCCCTGTTTTTGAGGTTTACCCATATGGGTAAGCTCAGTCTGGAGAATGTTGAATTTTTGCCTACTGTAATAAGTAACAGTTCTTTAGAACTTTACGGGGTTGCCCATTTTTTTGTTGCTGTCAATTCGTATAAGCACCCGGCCATAAGGATTGCCAATTTTTATAGTTGTTTATTCTGCTGACCCGGCGCATCGCGAGCACTTTATTGTTCTTCAAGTCCGCGTTGTTCGATCACTCCGAAAACATCCGCCACGTCCTGGACCATGATACGGGCGACATTGGTGACGGTATTGATGTCGTTCTCGGCCGAGTCGCGCAGGGTGGTGCAGGCCATGAGGGTCAGGTAGTCGAGGGTGGCGTGCAGGCGTTCGCTGGCGCAGGCGTGGAGTTCGGACAGGGGGGGCTGCGCTGTCGATGAACAACGTGGGATGGGTGGTGGCGATTGGGGTAAGTGGTGTGAAACGGCGAAAAGATCGTTCGGTTGTCATGGCATTTCCTAACTCAGAAGAAAAGTGACCACTGCTTTGCTGCGAAACAAATGGGTGGCAGCCGCGTGCGGGTTCGCAGACCGAGGAGTTAGGACCCGGCAGACCCGAAGATCTCCCACACACAGCCGCCATGAAAAGCCGAGCTCAGGCAAATGTTGCCAAGTCGTTTTTTGACGGTTGTGATTCTAACTCACCGGGGGCTGCGAAACCCCGTCACCGACCAAAGCCAGTGACGACCTAACTATAAAGCGAATTCAGAGCGGATTTTGGATCGGGTACACCGGCAAGAAACAGGTCGTCCTTTAGGCCGCCTTTCTTTTGCTTTTGCTTTTGCTTTTGATCTTGGGCGCCCCATTAACCACAAGGGCCGAACGCAGGCATTGCGCAGTGGGCAACCCGGCATGGATGCCGGGTTAGCCGCGCTGGGCCATGGATGGCCCTTCGCGGCGGGCCCACGGAGCAATGCCGGAGTGAGGGAACACCTCGCGTAAGCGAGGTGCCCAGTGGTGGGGCAAGGCGCTTTTGGTTACTTTTGGCGCCTTTTCAAAAGTAACCCGCCGTAAGGGCGGAACCCTAAGCCGCCGTTACCGAAGAAACGGATATACACCCCTTTCTGATAGCGCCATGAAAGCTGACATCAGTTCGAGCGCCTAAGCGAGTATCAAGTGTTGTGATCAATATCCAACCGACTGAACGTCACTTTCCCGCCTTCGGTGGTGTAGCCGGTGTTGTCCTGCACATACGCCCCAGCCTTGAAATACAGCGGCTTGACCCGCCAGGTGGAACTGATGGTGGTATACCAGCTCCGACCCGCCGCCGTAATGCCCAAATCACCGGTACGATCCAGATGAATACGGTAGGAAAACGCCTGGGAAAGCTTTACCCCGCTGGCAACCGTGATGATCCGGGCCTTACTGTCATCGGGACGCATGCGGACCTTGGCCACGATGTCACCGAGGTCGTTGGCGTCCTTATACTGGTACTCCAGTTTCACCATGGGTTTGTTGCTGTCTTTGGTATGGATCTGACCGATCACCACCTTGCCACTGCTGGGCACTTGGTTGACGGTCAAGGTGGCATTCAGAAAGTTGTCGGCCTCGGGGTACAACCAATTACGCAACGTGCCGTCTTTGTAGGTCTCGCGCAATTCGCTGCGCGGATAGATCGCGTTTTCAGTCTTTGTACCGGTGACCGGCGCCCAGAAATACACCGTGCTGCCTTCGGAGTTGAAATATTTATCCTTGAAACCATCCACCAGTTGAGACGTTTCAATGGTTTTCGGCGGGCTGCCTTCGGGGATGCTCAAGTTCCAGGTTGCAAGATCGACCATGTGCGGGCCCTCTACAGAGTAAAAAGTTGCAAAACCTAGCCGAAGCCTCTAGTTCGAGCTTTTCAGACGACTGGATGATGCGTGGAGTGAACTTTTTCCTGTCCGTCAGAGTGGCCCTGGTCGATTTTGTGCCCGAGGAGCATGACCGTTGGTCGGCCAGGCTGAAAATATTTTGAACGATGGCCCTATGGGCATCTGTCGTTTGAGCGCCTCGCACAGGCAGCGGTCCCTGCTGCTGTGCCCGTGAAAGTCAGATGTTGTGTTGGATTTCCAGCAGGCTGAACGTCACTTTTCCGCCTTCGGTGGTGTAGCCGGTGTTGTCCTGTACATAGGCGCCCGCCTTGAAATACAGCGGTTTGACTTTCCAGCTCGGGTCGATGGTGGTTCGCCAGCTATAGCCCGCTGCGCTGATCCCCAGTGCACCCTTCGGGCTGAGGTGAATCTGGTAGGAAAAGTTGCGGTCGAGCTTCACACCCGTGGCAATGGTGATGACCTGGCCTGTTTCGTCGTCGGGACGCATGCGGACCTTGGCGACGATGTTGCCCGTGGAACTGTAGGTCTTGTACTGGTATTCCAGCTTGACCATGGGGCTGTTGCTGTCCTTGGTATGGATCTGGCCGATCACGATCTTGCCGGTGCTGGGCACCTGGTTGACGGCCAGGGTCGCGCGCAGCTTGTTATCCGCCGCCGAGTACAGCCAGTTGCGCAAAGAGCCATCGCTGTAGGTTTCCCGCAGTTCGCTGCGCGGGTAGATCGCGTTGGCGGTCGTGCTGCCGGTGACCGGGGCCCAGAAGAAGGCAACACCGGTTTCGGCGTTGAAGTACTGGTCCTTGAACCCTTGTGCCAGGCGTGGGGTTTCGATGGTGATAGCTGGGCTACCTTCGGGAATGCTCAGGTTCCAGGTGTTAAGGTCAATCATGTTCAGATCCTGTCGTGAAAAAAATGTGCACGCCACCGCGAAGGCTCTAACCCGCGCGTTCGGGGCGCCCTGATAACACCGGAATGAGCTTTTTGTGGTTTGTTCGGCGGATGTTTGACGTCAATGGTGCGTCGCTGAGGTCTATTGCAGTTTCTGTGCCTGAGGCGGGTGACCGTTAGTCGGCTATTTCGGGCTTTGTCAGGATGATGGCGCGATGACAGCTACTGCTTTTTGGAAACCCGGTCTAGAGTGAGATCACAGTAATTTGTCCGTTTTGCTACTTAAAAACCGGACATGGCGCCCCGATAAGAGAAGCAGCATGGAATGCGTGCAACCTACGCTTGGTGAAGACAGCTCCGTCCTTCTGGTTGTTGATGATTACCCTGAAAACCTGCTCAGCATGCGTGCGTTGTTGCAGCGTCAGGATTGGCAGGTCATGACCGCGTCCTCGGGTGTCGAGGCCCTTAATCTGCTGCTCGAACATGACATCGACCTGGTGTTGTTGGACGTGCAGATGCCGGACATGGACGGGTTCGAGGTGGCCCGTCTGATGCGTGGTAGCCAGCGGACGCGGCTCACGCCGATCATCTTCCTGACCGCCAATGAGCAATCCCAGGATGCGGTGATCAAGGGCTATGCCAGTGGTGCCGTGGATTACCTGTTCAAGCCCTTCGATCCGCAGATCCTAAAGCCCAAGGTCCATGCCTTGCTGGAGCACCAGCGCAATCGCCGGGCCTTGCAGCGCCTGAGTCAGGATCTGGAAGCGGCCAGGGCTTTCAACGCCTCGGTGTTGGATAACGCCGCGGAAGGTATCCTGGTGGTGGATGAAGACGGCTGCATCCGCTTCGTCAATCCATCGGCTTGTCGCCTGCTCAATGCCACCGCCGAGCAATTGCAGGGCACGCCCTTCCTGGACTATCTGCAGAAGCCGCACATTCCCCAGTGGACCGATTCCGATATCCACGTCGCTTATTGCCGTGGCCAGACCTGGCGCCTGCACGATGCGGTGTTGCGCACAGCGCCCGGCCAGCAGGTGTCGGTGGCGTTGTCCTGTGCACCGTTGCCTTCGGAGCAGAAAGCCATGGTGGTGACTCTCCAGGACATGTCGGTGGTTCGCCACTTGCATCAGCAACTCGAATTCCAGGCTGTCACGGACCCGTTGACCGGTTTGCTCAATCGCAGGGGCTTCTATCAGACCGCCGAGAACCTGCTGATGCGCAGCGAGCGGCTGGAGAGCAACTGGGTGCTGTTGTACCTGGATCTTGATGGCTTCAAGCGAGTCAACGATTCGCTGGGCCATGATGCTGGCGACCGGGTGTTGCGCTGGGTTTCCGAGCAGTTGAAGGCCTGCCTGCGACCGTTCGACATCCTGGCGCGGCTCGGTGGTGACGAGTTCACGGCCCTGCTGGACCTGGAGCATCCGGAGCAGGCCGCCAAGATTGCCGAGATGCTGATCGAGCGTGTCTCGATCTGCCAGCAGATCGAGGGCATGGATGTCACGCTGGGGGCCAGCATCGGTATCGCGACGTATCCGGATTGCGGTGCCAATCTCGACGGCCTGCTGCGCGCGTCGGATATCGCCATGTACGAGGCCAAGCGTGCCGGTCGCCAGCAATACCGTTTCTACGACCACGAAATGAACGGTCGGGCCCGTTCCCGGCTGATGCTCGAAGAGAGTGTGCGCTCGGCCATCGAGAACCGCGATTTCAATCTGGTCTACCAACCTCAGGTGAGCATTGGCGATGGACGTATCCGTGGGTTCGAGGCGTTATTGCGCTGGCAGCATCCGAGCGTCGGCGATGTTCCACCGGGCCTGTTCCTGCCGTTGCTGGAGGAGGCGCGATTGATCAGTCGGCTGGGCAGTTGGATCTATCATCGCAGCGCGGCCCAGCGCAAAGTCTGGGAGCGGTTGTTCTCCGATGATTTGGTATTGGGCGTGAGCCTGAGCAGCACCCAGTTCGGTATGCCCAACCTGGTGACCGAGCTGCGCCAGGTGCTGGAGCGTCATGCGTTGAAACCTCGACAGCTGGAGGTCGAGGTGACGGAAGATGCGCTGATGCGCAACCCTGACGAAACTCACAAGCAGTTGCGCTTGCTGCGTCATCTAGGGGTGCGGGTCGCGCTGGATGATTTCGGTTCGGGGCCGTGTTCGTTAACGCACTTGCGTGACCTTGAGCTCGATACGCTCAAGCTCGACCGGCACCTGATTGCCCGATTACCGGATTCGCCCCGGGACGCAGCGCTGGCCGCCTCGGTGATCGACCTGTGCTCGCAATTGGGCTTGCGGGTGATTGCCGAAGGGGTAGAAACCGTGGAGCAGTATCAATGGCTGCAAGCACACGGCTGCGAATATGTGCAGGGTTTTCTCGTGGCTCACCCCCTGATGGCCGAAGACACCGATGCCTTCGCCAAACCGTTTGACTGGAGCGCGGTTCAGGCTTGAATTCGCTACACTGTCTGCCTTTTTCGACGTTCCCGTGCCGATGACCGCGCTCAAATACCTCCAGGCGTACCCCGCCGCCCTGCAAGCCCAGGTGCGGCAATTGATTGCCCAGGACCGCCTGGGCGATTACCTGCACCAGCGTTATCCCGGTCGACATCCGATCCAGAGCGACAAGGCCTTGTACGGCTATGCGCTGGATCTCAAGCAACAGCATCTGCGCAACGCACCGGCCATCGACAAGGTGGTGTTCGACAACCGCCTTGACCTGACGCATCGGGCCCTCGGGCTGCACACCACGGTGTCGCGTGTGCAGGGCAGCAAACTCAAGGCCAGGAAAGAGATCCGCATCGCATCGCTGTTCAAGGAGGCGGCGCCCGAATTCCTGAAAATGATCGTGGTGCACGAGCTGGCTCACTTCAAGGAGTCGGACCACAACAAGGCGTTCTATCAACTCTGTGAGCACATGCTGCCGGGGTACCACCAACTGGAATTCGACTTGCGGGTTTACCTGACCTGGCGCGATCTGCAATCACAAAAGGAATGACCGGATGGATGTCAGCAAGACAAAAAGCAGCTTTTATCGCCGCTTGTACGTGGCCTATCTGATCGACAGTGGCGTGGCCCGCAACGTTCCGGCACTCACCGAAGCCACCGGCATGCCTCGGCGTACCGCCCAGGACACCGTCGCGGCGCTGGCGGACCTGGATATCGTGTGCGAGTTCGAGCAGCAGGAAGGGGCTCGTCACCATGCCGGGTGTTATCGGATTCGCGATTGGGGGGCGATTGACCGGAGGTGGATCGAGGGAAATCTGGAGCGGATCAAGGCGGTGCTCGAGTATCCCTGACTTTGGGCTTTGTCTGGACTTGCCTCTTCGCGGGCAAGCCCGCTCCCACCAAAAACACGCGGTGTGGGAGCGAGCCCGCTCGCGATGGTGTACTCAGGGACGATGCATGCCTATATGCGGAATCCCATCTTCCAGATATTCGACACCTACTGCTTGAAAGCCGTAGCGTCCGTAATACCCCTGCAAATGCGCCTGTGCGGACAGTGAAATCGCAGTGCCGGGCCAATGCTTTTCGGCGTGTTTGAGTCCCTGTTCCATCAGCGCGTGGCCCAGGCCCTGCCCCCGAGCCTGTGGCGCGATCACTACGCGTCCGATGATCACGTCGCTGTTTTGCGAATGGGGGTCGAGCAAGCGCAGGTAGGCCACCAGGTGATCATCCTGCCAAGCCATCAAGTGGCAGGTGTCGCCCGCCAGATCCAGGCCGTCGACGTCCGGATAGGCGCAGTTCTGCTCGACGACGAATACTTCGGCGCGCAATTTCAGAATGGCGTACAGCTGTTCCCTGCTCAGGTCACTGTGGTGTTTGCAGACCCAATCGATGTCCATTTTGAATTTCCTGAAAAAACCGATGCCGATATTAAGCGCCCTGTCATCACATGTCTCTTTTGCCGCGACCGGAAAAACCTGGAAAAGGCCAAAATGCCATCATTCATTTGTCACGGTGCTGTCGCCTTTATGTAATCTGTTGGCAGGCGCTGCGCAGTGGCTTCAATGAGCTAATGTTAGGACGCAGATTTTGGGCTGTGCCTGAGTTTCGGCTAAAAACACGGGCTTTGCACCCTTCAAGGATGTTTGGCATGCCGCGATTGCATCGAGCTCTTGTTTTGATCGGGTTGCTGTTATGGGGCTACGACGCCTGCGCGCAGAAATTGCGTCTGGTGGGCGATGGATGGCCACCCTTTACCGATTCGACGCTGGTCAATGGAGGGCTGGCGACCGACATCGTCAGTACCGCGCTGGCGCGGGCGGGTTATGCCAGTGAGTTCGAGCAGGTACCCTGGGCCCGAGCGATGCTGGGGATCAGCGAAGGCCGTTATGACGTGCTGGTCAATGCCTGGTACAGCGAGGAGCGCACCCATATAGGCCAGTTCTCGGCCGAATACCTGCTCAACCGCGTGCGCTTTCTCAAACGCAAGGATGCCGCCGTCGAGTTCGACAATTTGCAACAGCTGTACGCTTATCCCATCGCCGTGGTTCGCGGTTATGCCTATTCCAAGGCATTTGATGAGGACCAGCAGTTGCAGAAAGTCCCTGTGCATAACTTTGCAATGGCGGTACGCATGCTCGCCGCCGACCGGGTGAAGCTGACTTTGGAAGATGAGTACGTGGCTCGTTACTACCTGGCCCGAGAGTCGGCCAAGGTGCGCAATTCCGTAGAGTTCCTGCCCAAGCCCCTGAGCGAAAACAGCCTGCATATCCTGGTCAGCCTGAAGAACCCGGAACATGAGCAGATCGTCGCGGGGTTCGATCGGGCGATTGCTGCGATGAAGGCGGATGGAAGTTATGCGCGGTTACTGAGGCAGCATGGGATGTAGAGGCTGTTCCGGCCTCAAGCCTCAGCCGCATCCTTGATCAGGTGCGCCGCCAAGGTGCGCAACGGGCCGAGCTGGCGGCAGATCAGCGCCAGTTGCGTCTGCACCAGTCGCTGGCCTTCATCGATTTCGTCGGGCATCTGTTCGAGCTCATTGGCCAGGGCTTCTTCCTCATCGCTCTGGATCGCGATGGGCGTCTTGCTGGTCAGGCCCTGGGCGATCTCGTCGATGCTGGAGGCCAGCTTCGCCCCGGCCCCCTCGATCAAGTGTTCGCGCACGTCGCCCGGCAACTCCGTGCCCCGGTGGGCGCCCAGGCCCGAGAGGTAGCTGAGCAGCGTGTGCGACAGCACCAGGAAGCGGAACCCGACGTCGGCCTCCTTACGGAAATGCCCCGGCTCCATCAGCATGTTCGCCAGGGTGGTAGACAGCGCGGCGTCAGCGTTATGGGCGTTGCGGCGGGCCAGGCGGTATGCCAGGTCATCGCGCTTGCCGGCGGCGTATTGCTGCATGATCTGGCGCAGGTAAATGCTGTTGCAGGTCAGCGTATTCGCCAACACCTTGTTCAACCGGCGACCCTGCCAGTCCGGCAGGAACAGGAACACCGCCAGCCCGGCGATCAGGCTGCCCAGCAGGGTATCGAACAGACGCGGCAGCAACAGCCCATAGCCGTCGCCGACCTGGTTGAAGCAGAACAGCACCATGATGGTGATCGCGGCCGTCGCCAGGGTGTAGCGGGTCGTGCGATTGGTGAAGAACACCACCCCGGCGGCAATGGCGAAGCACGATTGCACCAACGGGTTGGGAAACAGGTCGAACAGCGCCCAGGCCACGGTCAGACCGATGGCGGTGCCGATGATCCGCTGGCCGAGCTTGCGTCGGGTCGCGCCGTAGTTGGGTTGGCAGACGAACAGGGTGGTGAGGATGATCCAGTAGCCCTGGGAAGGGTGGATCAGATGCACCATGGCGTAGCCGACGCTCAGCGCCAGAGGCAGGCGCAGAGCATGGCGGAACAACAACGAGGTGGGCGTGAGCTGGGTACGCAGGCGTAGCCAGACATCCTTGAGGTTACGCGGCGAGCGGTCGAGCAGGCTGCTATCGGTGGCATCGGCCAGAGCGTCGGGGTTGCTGGCATCGCTGAGCAAACGGTCCATGGTGCCGAGGTTCGCCGCCAGTGCCCGCAACGAACGCAACAAGCCACGCCAGGCCGGGTTGCTCTGGATACGCAAGTGTTCGAGGGACGCGTGCAGGTCGTTGAGGGCTTCTGCAAACGTGTCGTCGTAGATGAACGGCTGGCGCATCTGAATCGACTCGGCCAGGGCCTGGCAGGCCTTGCCTTGCTGGCGCAACAGGCGTTGGCAGCGAAAGAGCACGTCGCTGTGGAAGAACGCCTCGGCCAACGCGTTGTAAGGGTAGTGGGATGAGCTGGCGCGTTCGTGGATATCCTGGGCGAGGAAATACAGCTTCAGATAGCGGCTGACCTTCGAACCCGGCCGGCCATTGCCGACACGGTGCAGGATGATTTCCTTCGCCGTGTTGAGAGCCGCCACTACCCGGCCGTTCTGTTGGGCCAACTCCAGACGACGGGCTTCGATGTCCAGTTGGCGAATCGGTTCGAGCAGCGACGATTTGAGTTTCAGGTAGCGACCCAGCTCGCGAAACAACCGCGCCAGGCTCTGTTGCACCGGCTGATTGGAAAACAGCACGTGCCACAGCACCGACAGCATGCCGTACCACGCGGCACCGGCCACCAGCAGCAGGGGCTCGTGCCAGAAGTCATTGACCGCGCCGCCACGCTGGTCCACGCCGATCATGGTGTAGACCGAAAGAATCAACGTGGCCGAGGCAATCGCGCCGTAGCGTTCCCCCAGGGCGCCGAGCATGGTCAGGCCAAAACTCGCCAGGGCCAGGGCGAAGATGAACAGAACGGGGTAGGGAAACAGCAGTTCCACGGACAACGCGGCGACGCTGAAGCAGACCAGGGTCACGGCAAGTGCGTTGAGGCGGCCCTGCCAGTTGTCATCAGTCTCGGCCAGGGCGCTGGCGATGATGCCCAGGAACAAGGGGATCAGCAGGGTCATTTCGTCCAGGTACCAGCACAGCGCCATGCTGCCGGTCAGGGCGATGAATACCCGCACGCTGTAGCTGAATTTATCCAACGCCCAAAGGCGACGCAGAGACTGACGGAACGAGGTCGATGACATGAAATGCACAGGCCTGACGGGCAATGACACTAAATTGAGGCAGTAATGACGCCGACGCAATGGGGGCGATCACATCCGACAGCAAAAAGTGTTCCGGTGCGTGTGGATACGATTTCTAAAGCACTACCGGCCCCCTTGTGGGAGCGGGCTTGCTCGCGAATGCAGTGTGTCAGCCGGCATCTGAATTGGCTGATACACCGCCTTCGCGAGCAAGCCCGCTCCCACAGGAGATATTCGCCAGCATTCAGACGTACTGCGCCGCCGCATACCCCGATGCCCACGCCCACTGAAAGTTGAACCCGCCCAGGTGGCCGGTGACGTCCAGCACTTCGCCAATGAAATACAGGCCAGGGCTTTTCAGCGATTCCATGGTTTTGGAGGACACTTCCCGCGTGTCGACGCCGCCCAGCGTAACCTCGGCGGTGCGGTAGCCTTCGGTGCCGGCCGGGATGACGTTCCAGCTCGCCACCTTCTCGGCGATGTCCGCCAGCTCCGCGTGGGTGTACTGCTTCATGGGCTTGGAGACGAACCAGGTGTCGGCCAGCAGGTTGGCCATTTTTTTGGTGAACAACTCGCCCAACAGGGTTTTCAGCTCACTGTTGGGGCGCTCGGCCTGCTGTTGTTGCAGCCACTGCGGCACGTCGTGATCCGGCAGCAGGTTGATCTGCACCGTGTCGCCTGGCTCCCAGAACGACGAGATCTGCAGGATCGCCGGGCCGCTGAGACCACGATGGGTGAACAGAATGTTCTCGCGAAAGCTCTGGCCGTTGCAGCTCACCAGGCAGTCCACCGACGTGCCGGAAAGTTCGGTGCACAGCGTCTTGAGCTGATCGGTAATGGTGAAAGGCACCAGTGCGGCACGGGTCGGCAGCAGTTGGTGGCCGAACTGCCTGGCCACCTGATAACCGAAACCGGTGGCCCCCAGGGTCGGGATCGACAGCCCGCCGGTGGCGATGACCAGGGATTGGCAGGCGACGGCGCCGAGGGTGGTTTGCAAAAGATAGCCGCCGTCGGTTTTTTCGATCTGCTCGATGGAGGTGTCCAGGTGCAGGTTCACACCGGCCTGGTCGCATTCATCCAGGAGAATGCCGAGGATGTCGCTGGACTTGTTGTCACAGAACAACTGACCGAGTTTCTTCTCGTGATAGGGCACGCCGTGCTTGGCCACCAGGGCGATGAAATCCCACTGGGTGTAGCGAGCCAGGGCTGATTTGCAGAAATGCGGGTTCTGCGAAAGAAAATTGCCCGGTTCCGTGTACATGTTGGTGAAATTGCAACGTCCGCCACCGGACATGAGGATTTTCTTGCCGGCCTTGTTGGCGTGGTCCAGCAACATGACCTGTCGACCGCGCCCGGCGGCGGTCATCGCGCACATCAACCCTGCGGCGCCAGCGCCAATGATCACGACTTCGGTAGAGCGCAAAACGGTGTCCTCTCAAATCGCCACACAACTAAATAGGTGGGAGCGGGCTTGCTCGCGAAGGCGGCGTGCCAGTCAGCATTGAATAGACTGATGCACCGCTTTCGCGGGCAAGCCCGCTCCCACAAGAGGATCTTCGGTGGATTGAAGATCGCTTCTACAAAATCCGCACCCGCAACGACCGCCCCTTGATCTTGCCTTCGTTCAGGCGCTTGAGCGCCTGCTTGGCGATGCCGCGTTCCACGGCCACATAGGCCTGGAAGTCGAAGATCGCGATCTTGCCGACCTGGGTGCCGGGAATGCCGGCTTCACCGGTCAGGGCGCCGAGGATGTCGCCGGGGCGGACCTTGTCCTTGCGTCCGGCGGCAATGCACAAGGTGCTCATGGCCGGCAGCAGCGGGCCGCCGCCCTGGGGCTTGAGGTTGTCCAGTTGATCCCAATTCAGCGGAGACTTCTGTAACTGTTCGATGGCCTGGGCGCGGTGTGCTTCGGACGGCGATACCAGGCTGATAGCGATGCCTTTTTCACCGGCGCGTCCGGTGCGGCCGACGCGGTGGATGTGGATTTCCGGGTCCCGGGCCAGTTCGACGTTGATGACCATGTCCAGGGCATCGATGTCCAGGCCACGGGCCGCCACGTCGGTGGCCACCAGCACCGACGTGCTGCGGTTGGCGAACATCGCCAGCACCTGGTCACGGTCGCGCTGCTCCAGGTCGCCATGCAGGCCAACGGCGGAAATACCCTTGGCCGTCAGGTGATCGACGGTTTCCTGCACTTGCTGTTTGGTGAAGCAGAACGCCACGCAAGAGGCCGGGCGGAAATGCGCCAGCACCTTGATCACGGCCTCCATGCGCGCTTCAGGGGATATTTCGTAGAAGCGCTGCTCGATCTGTGCGTCGGAGTGCAGGGCCTCGGCCTTTACTTGCTGCGGATCGCGCATGAATTTGGAGGCCAGCTGCTTGATGCCCACCGGGTACGTGGCGGAGAACAGCAACGTCTGACGGCGTTCCGGAGTCTGCTGGATGATGTCTTCGATGGCGTCGTAGAAGCCCATGTCGAGCATGCGGTCGGCTTCGTCGAGCACCAGCGTGTTCAGGCCGTCGAGCACCAGCGAGCCCTTGCGCAGGTGCTGCTGGATACGACCCGGGGTGCCGACGATGATGTGGGCACCGTGCTCGAGGGAGGCGATCTGTGGGCCGAAGGACACGCCGCCACACAGGGTCAGGACCTTGATGTTGTCTTCAGCCCGGGCCAGGCGACGGAGTTCCTTGGCGACCTGGTCGGCCAGCTCACGGGTCGGGCACATCACCAGCGCCTGGCAACCGAAGTAGCGCGGGTTGATCGGGTTCAGCAAGCCAATGCCGAAGGCTGCGGTCTTGCCGCTGCCGGTCTTGGCCTGGGCGATCAGGTCCATGCCCTTGAGGATCACCGGTAAGCTTTGTGCCTGGATCGGCGTCATCTGGGCATAACCGAGCGATTCGAGGTTAGCCAGCATGGCGGCGGACAGCGGCAAAGTATTGAAAGCGGTGGCGATGGTGGTCACGGGGCGGGCCTGCAAAACAAAATGTCGCGCAGTGTAGCAGCCTCGTGCCACTTCCTTCGAACCTTCTGGACGAGCTGTGCATTCAAAATTCTAGTGCTCGATATGCTCATCGGGACGCTTGCGCCGCCGGCCATCCTCCTTCGACAACTGGGAAAAAATCGTCGCCGCCAACATCGCCATGATCCCCACCGTCACGAAGGTCAATTGGAACGCGCCCAGTACTGTGTCCACGCCGTCATTACCGACCTGGGCCGTGAAACCACCGAGCAGGGCACCGGCACAGGCCACGCCCAGGCTCAGGGACAGTTGCGCCACCACGGACAGCAAACTGTTGCCGCTGCTGGCGCTGGCGTCGTCGAGGTCGATCAGGGTCACGGTGTTCATCGCCGTGAATTGCAACGAGTTGATCGCCCCCAGCACCGCCAGTTGCGCCAGGAGCAGCCAGTACGGCGTCTGTTCGCTCACCAGGCCCATGCTCGCCAACATGATGCCCAAGGCCAGGGTATTGCCGGTCAGGACGATGCGGTAGCCCAGACGCTCAATCAACGGTCGAGCGACCGACTTGGCGACCATCGCCGCGGCCGCCAGGGGCAGCATGCTCATCCCGGCCTGGGATGGCGAATAACCCAGGGCGACTTGCAGCAACAACGGCACCAGGAACGGCAAGGCGCCGCTGCCCAGGCGTGCGAACAGGTTGCCGAGGATGCCCACCGCGAAGGTCCGGGTCTTGAACAGCGAGGGCGGGAACAGGGCGTTTTCGACGTGTCCGGCCCGCACCCAGTAGGCGGCGAGGCAGGCCATGCCGCCAAACAGCAGCAGCATCACCCGCAGGTGCGGCAAATGCAGTTCACCCAAGCCTTCCATGGCGATGGTGATCAATACCATCGCCGCGCCGAACAGCAAGAAGCCCAGCCCGTCGAACCGCGTGCGTTCGGAGCCGCGCAGGTCCGGGATGAACTTCCATACGGCATAACAGCCGATCACGCCCACCGGCAGGTTGATGAGGAAGATCCAATGCCAGGTCAGGTATTGCACCATCCAACCGCCCATGGTCGGGCCGATCAACGGGCCTAGCAGGCCGGGGATGGTGATGAAGCCCATGATCCGCACCAGTTCCGAGCGCGGGTAGGCGCGCAGCACCACCAGCCTGCCGACCGGCAGCATCAGCGCGCCGCCCAGTCCCTGGATGACCCGGGCGCCAATCAGCATGCTCAACGAATTGGACAGGGCACACAGCAGCGAGCCGAAGCTGAACAGCAGGATCGCCCCGAAGAAAATCTTCTTCGTGCCGAAGCGGTCGGCGATCCAGCCCGAGGCCGGGATCAACAACGCCACGGTGAGCATGTAGGCGATGATCACGCCCTGCATGCGCAGCGGGTTCTCCGCCAGGTCAGTGGCCATGGCGGGCAGGGCCGTGTTGAGAATGGTCCCGTCCAGGGACTGCATGAAGAAAGCGATCGCCACTACCCAGGGGAGCCAGCGGGCAGTGACGGCATCAAGCGGGGCGCGGTTGGGCATGGGGCCTCTTGGGTGTCAGAGGATGGGTGGTGGCTTCATCGCGGGCAAGCCTTGCTCCACAGGTGTTTGAACATGGCCTTGCATTCCGTCTGTGGGAGCAAGGCTTGCCCGCGATGCTTTTTTACAGGGTCAGGGTCAAGCGTTTGATCAAGGCTCCGGGCAACAGCATCGAGGCCGTGGCCCGTTGGCTGTAGGTGCTGGCCGAGAGCAGAAGTTCCCGCTCCCGGGTCAGGCCTTCGAGCTGCGAACCCAGCAGGCTGTAGACGCTGTCGTCGAAGCGCATGGTGCTGACCGGCGCCACAATCCGGCCATTCTCGACCCAGAACGTGGCGAAGCGGGTCATGCCGGTCAGGCGGGCGGCGGCTTGATCCGAGTAGTTCAGGTACCAGAGATTGCTGATGTACAACCCGGTGCCGAGCTGCTCAAGAATGTCCTTCTGGGCCAGCTGACCTTCTTTCATGTCCAGCGCCGTGGGGTACTCGTAGCTGCTTGCACCGTTGGCGGCGAGGCCATATTCGGCGGCGCTGCGGGAGTTGACCAAGCGATCGAGCGCCGTGCCTCTGGCGATCAATGCCAGGTCGTCGCGCGGATAACCTTCATCGGAGAACGCCGGGCTCAGTGAGCCACTGACCTGCTCGCGCAGCCACACATTGGGGCTGAAATGCGCTTCGCCGGCATAGAACTTCTGCAACGGGCTCTGCTTGCTGCCAATCGCTTGGGCCGAGAAACCGCCCCAACTGAGCATGCCCATGATTTCTTCCAACGCGGCCGGCGCCAGATAGGCGCGGTACTCGCCGGGTGGCAGCGTACGCAGCGGTTGACCCAGGAACGCCAGTTGCTGGCGTGCCAGTTCGAAGCGCTGGGCAAATCCTTCGGTGCTCCACTGGTGTCCGGCGTAGCTGGCTTTCACGGCCTGGCCGTTTTCGTGGAACAGACTGAAGTCGAAGTTGAAGCTGTTGGCTTGATGCCAGCCGAACGCGCCCGCAGAGCTGGCGAAGCCACGACTGATGGGCCCGGCGGCATAGATTCCCACCAGATCCAGGCCCTGGGCGGCGCCAGTGATTTCGGCAACGGCCTGTTCGGTGTCCGGTAGCGGATGGGCCTGTGTGTTGTCGCTTTGCCAGTGGTTGGGGTTGAGCAGCAGGTACGGATCGGCTGGCAGCAGCGGCAGGGTATCGCGCAGCTGTTGCAGCCCTTCGGACAGGCGTTGCAGGTCCGTTGCGGTGTCGCCGGACAAGGTGATCTGCAAATCGGCATGGCGACCGTCGTCGATCAGTTTGAAACTTACGTTGGCCTGCTGCACCTGCCCGGCCTGACGGACCTTGCCATGGTTGAAGCGCACGAAGGCCGAGGATTCGGCGGCGTAGCCAAGGGTGAACTGTTCGGGCGCACGCAGTGCACCGTGCAGCCAGTCGACCAGCGTCTTGAACGCCTCGGCCTGATTATTGACGGTACTCATCAGGCGTCCCCCCCAAACACATCAACGTTGCTGAACACGCACGCCGGCGATGCATGGCCGACGCGGATGACCTGGTTCGGCTCACCCTTGCCACAGTTCGGCGTGCCGAGGACCTGTCGAGTAGCGGCATCGCCCACGGCCCGCAGGCTCTTCCAGAACTGCGCGGAAATGCCCCGGTAGTTGGGGTTTTTCACCACGCCCTTGAGTTCGCCGTTCTCGATCAACTGTCCCCATTCACAACCGAACTGGAATTTGTTCCGCGCATCGTCGATGGACCAGGAACGGTTGGTGCGCATCAGCACGCCGTGCTCGATGCCCTGGATCAGTTGCTCCAGAGTCTGATCGCCCGGCTCGATGTTGAGGTTCGCCATGCGATCGATGGGCGGGCGGTTCCAACCACAGGCGCGGCTGTTGGCGACACCGTCCAGGCCAGCACGCAATTGCGACAGCGCACCTCCCAATGGACGCAGCAGCAGGCCTTCGCGGATCAGGAACTGTTTGCTGGCGGGGCTGCCGTCATCGTCATGGCTGTAGCTGGCCAGTTCCTCGGGAATGTCCGGGTCGAAAGTCACGTTCAGCAGGCTGGAGCCATATTGCAGGTGCCCGAAATCACTGGTCTTGACGAAGCTGGTGCCGGCGTAATTGCGCTCGTCTCCCAGGATCCGGTCCAGCTCCAGTGGATGGCCGATGGATTCGTGGATCTGGAGCATCATCTGGTCGGGCATCAGCAACAGGTCCCGAGGGCCTTGCGGGGTGTTCGGTGCCAGCAGCAGTTGTAGGGCCTGGTCGGCGATCTTCGGTCCGGCGCCGACCAGGCCGCAACGCTGGATGACGTCGAAGCCGCCCTGCTGGCCGAAGTTCTCGCGCCCCAGGGTGCGGGTCTGGCTGTCATGGCCGTCGAAGGCGGTGACTGCCAGGGCCGGGTAGATGAAACGTTGGGCCTGGCGCAGTTCGGCGCCGGCGCTGTTGAGGTAGATCTGCTCGACCTGGGTCAGGCCGATGCTGACTTGCCAGTTCACCAGGCGCTCGTCCCGGGGGACCGCTGCCGATTCGTCGCCCAGCAGTTGGAAGCAATCGCTCAGCGAGGGGAACGCCTGGTCGAAATGGGGCGAGAAGTAATCGGCGCGATCGGTGGACGCCCTTTGTTCGCGCAGATCGAGCAAGGCATGGGGCTTGAGTCGGCGGGCTTGCTGCTCGGCCCGCTCCAGCGCCGCTTGCAGGCCGGCCTGGGACAAGTCGTTGGTGGCCGCGTAAGCCTCGACACCGTTCACCCGGACGGTAAGCATCGCGCCTTCGTCACGGTTCAGGCTGGGCGGTTCGGCGATGTTCTTGCGTACCGACAGATGCTGGCCGGACTCGCGCACATAACGCAGGGAAAAAAATTCGGCGCCCGTGCGCAAGGCAGCGAAGCGCTGCTTGAGCTGGGGGTGGAAGTCGAACATGGAACCTCCTTGTTGGAAGTGACGGTGCAGCGAGGTGTGGCGCATTGACGCGGCGGCTCTAGATTAGGCCTGGGGTGGGGGAGGGATCAAGGAGCAAGGGGGTGTGGATGTCAGGGCGGCACCGGATTAGTGTTCACCGCAGATCCCTGTGGGAGCGAGCTTGCTCGCGAAGGGCGGTGTGACAGGCGGTGAAGACGTTGAATGTGCTGACCTCTTCGCGGGCAAGCCCGCTCCCACATTTTGATCGGTGTCGGACACAAGATTTGTACCCGACACCATTCCTTGTGGGAGCGAGCCTGCTCGCGATGGCGGTGTGACAGTTACTGCGCGGTAGGGCCGACTTCCCGCAATGGCTTGCCACGCACGGGGGCGTCGCCGGCCACGTAGTACGGCGCGGTGCTGCGGGGCAGGGGCTGGCGGCCGCGAATCTTGTCGGCGATTTTCTCGGCCATCATGATCGTCGGCGCGTTCAGGTTGCCAGTGGTGATGATCGGCATGATCGAAGCATCCACCACACGCAAGCCTTGCAGACCGTGCACGCGACCTTCGCCATCTACCACGGCCATGTCGTCGGTGCCCATCTTGCACGAGCAGGACGGGTGGAACGCGGTTTCGGCGTGTTCGCGGATGAACTGGTCCAGTTGTTCATCGGTCTGCACGTCGATGCCCGGGCTGATCTCGCGGCCGCGGAACGCATCGAGCGCCGGCTGTTGCATGATTTCGCGGGTCAGGCGGATGCCGTCGCGGAATTCTTGCCAGTCCTGCTCGGTGGCCATGTAGTTGAACAGGATGCTCGGATGCTGGCGCGGGTCCTTGGACTTCAGTCGGATCCGCCCGCGGCTCGGCGAGCGCATGGAGCCCATGTGCGCCTGGAAGCCGTGTTCCTTCACACCGTTGCTGCCGTTGTAGTTAATCGCCACCGGCAGGAAGTGGTACTGGATGTTCGGCCAATCGAATTCCGGGCGGGTGCGGATGAAACCGCCGGCCTCGAACTGGTTGCTGGCGCCGATGCCGGTGCCGTTGAACAGCCACTCGGCACCGATGGCCGGCTGGTTGTACCAGAGCAGCGAGGGGTACAGCGAGACCGGTTGGGTGCAGGCGTATTGCAGGTACAGCTCGAGGTGATCCTGCAGGTTCTCACCGACGCCCGGCAGGTCGTGGACCACCGGGATGTCGAGGCTCTTGAGCAACTGGGCGGGACCGACGCCAGAGCGTTGCAGAATCTGCGGGGAGGCGATGGCGCCGGAACACAGCAGCACTTCCCGGCGGGCGCGGGCCTCGACGCGCTCTTCAGCGGCACCTACCAGGTAACGCACGCCCACGGCACGCTTGCCTTCGAACAGGATCTTGTCGGTCAGGGCATGGGTGATGATGGTCAGGGTCGAGCGCTTCTTGGCGACGTCCAGGTAACCGCGGGCGGTGCTGGCGCGACGACCGTTCGGCGTGACCGTGCGGTCCATCGGGCCGAAGCCTTCCTGCTGATAGCCGTTGAGGTCTTCGGTGCGTGGGTAACCGGCCTGGACGCCGGCTTCGACCATGGCCTGGAACAACGGGTTGTTGCCGGGCTTGGGCGTGGTCACGCTGACCGGACCGTCGCCGCCGTGGTAGTCGTTCGGGCCGATGTCACGGGTTTCCGCCTTGCGGAAATACGGCAGGCAGTCCAGGTAGGTCCAGTCTTCCAGGCCGGGTAGCTTGGCCCAGTTGTCATAGTCCAGGGCGTTGCCCCGGATGTAGCACATGCCATTGATCAACGAAGAGCCGCCCAGGCCCTTGCCGCGACCGCATTCCATACGGCGACCGTTCATGTGCGGCTCCGGGTCGGTCTCGTAGGCCCAGTTGTAGCGCCGGCCTTGCAGTGGGAACGCCAGGGCGGCGGGCATCTGGGTGCGGAAGTCCAGGCGATAGTCCGGACCGCCGGCTTCGAGCAGCAGGACGGTGACGCCTTCGTCTTCGGTCAGGCGGGTTGCCAGGGTGTTACCGGCCGAGCCGGCACCGATGATGATGTAATCGAATTCTTGGGACATGAAATGCACCCTCTGTTAATGGGTTCAGGTCAGGGCCGAGGAGTGCTTTGCACTCCATCGCGAGCAGGCTCGCTCCCACATTGAATGGGGACTCCCGTGGGAGCGAGCCTGCTCGCGATGACGGCCGCATGGGCGACGCCGATTCAGAACACCGACGCGTAATCGCCCAACTCGACCTGTACCGATTTGATGCGCGTGAAGTTGTTCAGCGAGCTGATCCCATTCTCGCGGCCCACGCCCGATTGCTTGTAGCCACCGACCGGCATCTTGGCGTCGGATTCGCCCCAGGCGTTGATCCAGCAGATACCGGCTTCCAGTTGATGGATGATGCGGTGGGCGCGGTTGAGGTCGCGGGTCACGACACCGGCAGCCAGGCCGAAATCAGTATCGTTGGCGCGGCGGATGACTTCTTCCTCGGTGTCATAGGTGAGGATGCTCATCACCGGGCCAAAGATTTCTTCGCGCACGATGGTCATGTCGTCGGTGCAGTCGGTGAACACCGTTGGAGCGACGAACGCGCCCTTGGCAAACTCGCCGTCGGTCAGGCGACCGCCGCCGCATAGCAGGCGTGCGCCTTCGGCCTTGCCTTTCTCGATGTAGCCCAACACGCTCTCCATGTGGGCGAAGCTCACCAGCGGGCCGAAGTTGGTGTTTTCGTCCTCTGGATTGCCCACGCGGATGCGCGCCACGCGTTCGGCGATCCTGGCTTCGAATGCAGCCTTGAGATGGCTCGGTACGAACACGCGGGTGCCGTTGGTGCAGACCTGGCCGGAACTGTAGAAGTTGGCCATCATCGCGGTGTCGGCGGCGCGATCCAGGTCGGCGTCGTCGCAGATGATCAACGGCGACTTGCCGCCCAGTTCCATGGTCACGTCCTTGAGCGAAGAGCTCGAAGCGCTGGCCATGACTTTCTTGCCGGTGTCGGTGCCGCCGGTGAAGGAGACTTTCTCGATGCGTGGGTGTTCGGTCAGCCAGGTACCGACTTCACGGCCGCTGCCGGTCAGGACGTTGAACACACCTGCCGGGACGCCCGCTTCGGTATAGATCTCGGCCAGTTTCAGGGTGGTCAGCGAGGTCACTTCGCTTGGCTTGAAGATCATCGCGTTGCCGGCCGCCAGGGCCGGAGCGGATTTCCACAGGGCGATCTGGATCGGGTAGTTCCATGCGCCGATGCCGGCCACCACGCCCAAGGGTTCGCGACGGGTGTAGACGAACGAAGTGTCGCGCAGCGGGATCTGCTCGCCTTCGATGGCGGGTACCAGGCCGGCGTAGTACTCCAGCACATCGGCACCGGTGACGATGTCCACGTAACGGGTTTCGGAATAAGCCTTGCCGGTGTCCAGGGTTTCCAGGGCAGCCAGCTCATCGTTGCGCTCGCGCAGGATGTCCACGGCGCGGCGCAGGATGCGCGAGCGCTGCATGGCGGTCATGGCCGCCCAGACTTTCTGACCTTTTTCGGCGCTGACCACGGCGCGCTCGACGTCTTCCTTGGTCGCGCGTTGCACCAGGGCGAGCACTTCACCGTTGGCCGGGTTGATGGCTTCGAAAGTGGCGTCGCCGCTGGCATCGCTGTACGCGCCATCGATGTAGAGTTTTTGCAGTTCGAAACGGGCCATAAAGTCCTCGCAAGTGCATAAGTGGTTGGCGTATCCACCGGGCGCGTCCTTTACAGCTGACTACGCGGGTCGGTGGCGGTTCAGGAGCCGAGCGGTTCTGTGTGCTCTGGCGCCCCTGACTTGGCCAGTTGGAAATCCATGTATTCGTAAGCGATCCGGTGTGCCTGGGCGGTGTCGAACGCGTCTCCCGACAGCGCGCCGCGCAGCCACAACCCGTCGATCAGAGCGGCCAGGCCCCGTGCCGCACTGCGCGCCTCATCGACGGGCAACACGCGACGGAACTGGCAACACAGGTTGGAATACAGACGGTGATCGTTGATCCGCTGCAACCTGTGCAAAGACGGGTGATGCATGCTGGTGGCCCAGAAGGCCAGCCAGGTTTTCATTGCCGGGCCGTTGACCTGGCTGGCGTCGAAGTTGCCTTCGATGATCACCTTGAGGTGCGCCCGCGGGCTCGTATCCTCCAGCGCCTGACGGCGTGCGGTGACGTTCTCGCTCAGGACAGTCATCAGGTACTGGGCCGTGGCCGCGATCAGGCCATTCTTGTCCTGAAAGTAGTGACTGATGATGCCATTCGAGACACCGGCCAAGCGGGCAATCAGCGCAATGCTGGCGTCCCCCATCCCGACCTGATCGACAGCCTGCAACGTGGCTTCGATCAATTGCTGGCGGCGTATGGGTTGCATACCGACCTTGGGCATCTGCACATCTCCTTAGGCCATCCGGCGGACGGGTCACGTCCAGCCATCGAGGGCCAGTCTATTTTGTTTTGATTGAACGTTCAATCAACAAAGAATAAGCTCTGCGACAATTCGTCGCGATTTACCGAAATTTCCTACGAGTAAATGGCGCAGAAACAAGACATCCGAAGCCTGTGACCCACGATTTGCGGGGCAGGAGCTTTGTGGGTGTCTTTATAACACCCGCCGGTCGGCTGCCCACTTACCGATTGGTCGGGGATTGCGTGTCCTGTCCTTCTCTCGCACTGCCTGGAGCATCCGTGCAATGAGTTCTGCCTCTCTAATAAAAAACCCACCGCAGAAGGTGACGGTCAACGGTTGGGTGTTCTACACCTCCACCGTGTTGATCCTGCTGCTGACCGCCGTCCTGATCGCCACGCCGCAGGAGGCCGGTCGGTTGCTCGGCATCGCCCAGGCGTGGTTGTCCCGCAGCTTCGGCTGGTACTACATGGTGGTGATTGCGGCCTATCTGGTCTTCGTGGTCGGCCTGGCCTTTTCTTCCTACGGCAAGCTCAAGCTGGGCAGCCGGGACGATACGCCGGACTTCAGCTACGGGGCCTGGGCCGGGATGCTGTTTTCGTCGGGCATCGGCATTTCGCTGCTGTACTTCGGCGCCTCTGAGCCGTTGGATCACTTCTTCAATCCGCCGGAGGGTGCGGCCGGTACTCATCAGGCGGCGCGTCAGGCGGTGCAGCTGACCTTCCTGCATTGGGGCCTGCACGGCTGGGCGATCTACGCCCTGGTCGGCCTGGCCGTGGCGTATTTCGCCTACCGGCATCACCAACCACTGGCTTTGCGTTCGGCGTTGTATCCGCTGGTGGGCGAGCGCTGGGTCAAGGGCGCTGCCGGACACGCCGTGGACGGTTTCGGCATGTTCGTGACCCTGCTGGGGTTGGTGACTAACCTGGGAATCGGCTCCCTGCAGGTCGCGTCCGGGCTGGAAAACCTGTTCGGCATGGCACACAGCAACACCAACCTGCTGATCGTGATCATCGTCATGAGCACCGTGGCGACCATCGCGGCCGTGTCCGGCGTGGAAAACGGCATCCGCCGGCTGTCCAACCTGAACATCGTGCTGTTCAGTTGCTTGCTGATCTTCGTCTTGCTGTTCGGTCCGACCCTGCACCTGCTCAACGGCTTCGTGCAGAACATCGGCGATTACCTCAACGGCGTGGTACTGAAGACTTTCGACCTGTATGTGTATCAGGGCGACGGCGCCGAGGCCGACCGCTGGCTGGGCCTGTGGACCCTGTTCTACTGGGCCTGGTGGATTTCCTGGGCGCCATTCGTGGGCATGTTCATTGCGCGTATTTCCCGTGGCCGCACGGTGCGCGAACTGGTGGCCGGCGTGTTGTTGATTCCCCTGGGTTTTACCTTGGCCTGGCTGTCGATCTTCGGTAACTCGGCCCTGGACCTGGTGATGAACCAGGGCGCCGTGGAACTGGGCAAGACGGCATTGGAACAGCCGTCCATGGCGATCTACCAATTGCTCGAACATTACCCGGCGTCGAAAGTGGTGATCGGTGTGTCGATCTTTGTGGGTTTCGTACTGTTCCTGACACCGGCGGACTCCGGTGCAGTGATGATGGCCAACCTTTCGTGCAAGGGCGGCACCGTGGATGAAGATGCGCCACATTGGCTGCGGATCTTCTGGTCGGTGGTGATTACGCTGGTGACCATCGGTCTGTTGTTTGCCGGTAACTTCGAAGCCATGCAAACCATGGTGGTGCTGGCCGGATTGCCGTTCTCGGTGGTGCTGGTGTTCTTCATGTTTGGCTTGCACAAGGCTATGCGCCGGGACGTGCAGATCGAGCAGGACTCCGTGGTACTGCAAGGGAGCCGTGCCGCTGCCTGAGGCATCGGCCCATCTTCAGCACTAACAAAAACGCCGCGATCTCTCGCGGCGTTTTTGTTGGTGGCGGGCTCAGCCCAGGTTCTTGCCGAGCAGCGCGTGGTACAGCTCGCTGTCGCCGAGGATCCCGACCACTTTCTGGTTGTCGTGGA
Organism: Pseudomonas sp. Pf153; assembly: GCF_001269775.1. Lineage (NCBI taxonomy): Bacteria > Pseudomonadati > Pseudomonadota > Gammaproteobacteria > Pseudomonadales > Pseudomonadaceae > Pseudomonas > Pseudomonas sp. Pf153. The sequence continues at coordinate 49,074 of NZ_LHVL01000029.1, forward strand.
GCACCAGTTTGTTGCCGGTCTGGTAGCGGATCTGCAGGGCATCGCGCATACCGATGTTGGAATCCACCAGCGTCGGGCGACGGCCCAGGCCCTCGACCGATTGGCCCGGCGCCCAATTCTGCAGGTCCAGGGTGGCGCCATTCTGCCGTGCGCCCTTGATGGTGTTGCCTTCGGCCAGATCGAGCCAGGAGTCGCCGCCCGGATCCAGGCACACCGAACCGTTGATGCGCTTGCAGTTGTCCAGGGTGCGCATCAGGCTGCGACCGCAGAGCACGTTGAGCGGGTTGGTATGGGCGACGAAGGTGCGCACATAGTCGTCCGCCGGGTTCAGCACGATCTCTTCCGGCTTGCTGTACTGGATGATCTTGCCGTCCTTCATGATCGCGATACGGCTGCCCAGTTTCAGGGCTTCGTCCAGGTCATGGCTGACGAACACGATGGTCTTCTGCAGTTTGCGTTGCAGTACCAGCAGCTCATCCTGCAGGCCTTGGCGGATCAGCGGGTCGAGGGCCGAGAAGGGTTCGTCCATCAGCAGGATGTCGGCGTCCATCGCCAGGGCACGGGCCAGGCCGACCCGTTGCTGCATACCGCCGGACAGCTCGTTGGGTTTCTTGTTGCGCCACTGGGTCAGGCCCACCAGCTCGAGTTTCTCATCCACCAGCTTGCGCCGTTCCTTCTCGGGACGACCCTGCATTTCCAGGCCGAAGCTGATGTTCTCGCGCACTGTCAGCCAAGGCATCAGGGCGAACTTCTGGAACACCATGGCGATGCGCTTGGTGCGCATCATCTTCAGTTCGGCGGGGGAGCAGGAGGCGATGTCGATCTGTCGCCCTTCGTGCTCGACGAACAGCTTGCCACGACTGACGGTGTTCAAGCCGTTGATGCAGCGCAGCAGGCTGGATTTGCCGGACCCGGAAAGGCCCATCAGGACGCAGATCTCACCTTTCTCGATGGACAGGCTGGCTTTTTCCACGCCGACGATCAGGCCGGTCTGCTGCAGGATCTCAGGACGCGAAAAACCTTTGTCCAGCAGGTCCAGTGCGGCCTTGGGGCGGTTGGAGAAAATGACATCGACGTCTTCGAAACGAATGATGCTCATGCGTCACCCCCTGCTTTTGCGTCGGGTTGTTTGCAGATTCGGTCGAGCATGATCGCCAGCAGTACGATTGCCAGGCCTGCTTCGAAGCCCAGGGCGATATCGGCGGTGTTCAGTGCGTTGACCACGGGTTTGCCCAGGCCATCGGCGCCCACCAGCGCGGCGATCACCACCATCGACAACGACAGCATGATGCACTGGGTGACACCGGCCGCGATGCTGGGCATCGCATGGGGCAGTTCGATGCGCGACAGGAGCTGGCGACGGGAGCAGCCAAAGGCCTTGCCGGCGTCCATCAGTTCTTCCGGAACGTCGCAGATGCCCAGGTAGGTCAGGCGGATGGGCGCGGCAATCGCGAACACCACCGTTGAGATCAGGCCCGGGACCACACCCAGACCGAAAAGGGTCAGGGTAGGAATGAGGTACACGAAGGTCGGTACGGTCTGCATCAGATCGAGCACCGGACGCATCATCGTGTAGAACATCGGCTTGTGCGCGGCAACAATGCCCAGCGGCACGCCGATCACTACGCAAACCAGGGTGGCGAACATCACCTGAGCGAGGGTTTCCATGGTTTCCTGCCAGTAACCCAGGTTCAGGATCAGTAGAAACGACGCGATGACGAATACCGTCAGGCCCCATTTGCGCTGGATGAAGTGTGCCAGCAGGGCGATAAGGCCGATCAACGCCAGCGGGTTGAACCAGGTCAGCGCAAATGTCACGCCGTGGATCATCGCTTCAAGTGACGCGGCGATGGCATCGAAGGTACTGGCACCGTGTTGCGTCAGCCATTCGACGAAGCTCGCGATGTACTGGCCTAATGGTATTTTCTGATCAATCAGCATGGTATGAACGTCCGCATGCAAGGGATAAACAGCCCGGGCGGGCGAACCTGCCCGGCATAACGATTACTGGGCGAGCTTGGCTTTCACGGCTTCCAGGCCAGGTTTACCGTCAATGGTGGTCACGCCAGCGAGCCAGGTATCGAGTACTTGTGGGTTTTTCTGCAGCCAGGCCTTGGCGGCGGCCTCCGGCTTCATCTTGTCGTCGAGCACGTTGCCCATCAGTTTGCTTTCCATGTCGACGGTGAACTCGAGGTTCTTCAACAATTGGCCGACGTTGCTGCATTCTTGGGTGTAACCCTTGCGGGTGTTGGTCGCTACAGTGGCCGCGCCGAAGTCCGGACCGAAGAAATCATCGCCGCCGGTCAGGTACTGGATCTTGAAGCGGGTATTCATCGGGTGCGGTGCCCAGCCGAGGAACACCACGTCGGTGCCGCGTTTCGACGCCCGCTCAACCTGCGACAGCATGCCCGCTTCGCTGGATTCGACGACCTTGAAGCCGGCGTCCTTCAGACCGAAGGCGTTCTTGTCGATCATGCTCTGGATCAGACGGTTGCCATCGTTGCCCGGCTCGATGCCGTAGATCTTGCCGTCGAGTTCTTTCTTGAATTTGGCGATGTCTTTGAAATCCTTGAGCCCTTTTTCATATAAGGCTTCGGGAACCGCCAGGGTGTACTTCGCGCCTGTGAGGTTGGTCCGCACGGTTTCCACGGTGCCGGCATCGCGGTAGGCCTTGATGTCGTTCTCCATGGTCGGCATCCAGTTGCCGAGGAATACATCCATGTTCTTGCCGTCGGCCAGGGACTTGTAGGTCACCGGTACGGAAATCATGGTGGTCTTGGTCTTGTAGCCCAGGGCCTGGAGAATCACGCTGGTGGTAGCGGTGGTCACGGTGATGTCGGTCCAGCCGACGTCGGAAAAGTTGACGGTGCTGCATTGCTCGGGTTCAGCTGCGTTGGCCAGCATCGGAAGACTCAGCATGGCGGCCAACAACAACGGCTTGGAACCTTTCATGAGTGGACTCCTGGTGTTTTATCGGCGGTGTCCGGTCGGACATCCGCGCTTTGTATGAGTGTTGCGGTTGGTGGCGCGTGAACACTGTCTCGACACGCGGCCTTGAAAACGAGCCGTAACCGATCATGTACCAGTGCAAATCTGTCGCCTACAGGGTGGGTCGTATCCAGTACAGGGATGGTCGCATCCAGTGTCGGTGACGTCGTTTACAGATTTTTTCCGCCCTTGGTCGGCCTCTGACACGCAAAAAAACGGCGCAGGAGCCTGTCGTAAACCGGGCGACGTTGGTGGGCATGATTGCGTCGGTGTCAGACGTCGAACCCCAAGGCAAAAGCCGGATGATGCGGCCATCCCGGCGTTGAGCGTAGCAGCTCCGTCACTGGGCGCTCCGGTGCCCGTTCTGGAGGTTCTAGGCAATGGCAATCAGTGTTTTCGACCTGTTTAAAATCGGTATCGGTCCGTCCAGTTCCCACACCGTGGGGCCCATGCGCGCCGCGGCGCTGTTCGTTGAGGCGCTGCGTGGTATGTCGCTTCTGGAGAAAGTGCGCCGGATCGAAGTGCAGTTATACGGTTCGTTGTCGGCCACCGGTATTGGCCATGGCAGCGACAACGCGGTGATCATGGGCTTGATGGGAGAGTGGCCGGACGCAATCGACCCGTCGCAGATCGGCCCGCGCATCGAGCGGCTGCGCGAAACCGAAACCCTGCTGCTGGATAATCGCCTGTCGGTGCCATTCGTCTGGGCACGGGACATGCGCCTGATCGATGAAAACCTGCCGTTCCACCCCAACGCGATGACGCTGGTGGCCGAAGGCGACGACGGCGAGTTGCACCGTGACACTTATTATTCGGTTGGCGGCGGCTTCGTGGTCGATCAGGCCCAAGCGTCCAGCGGCGTGGTGGACCTGGACACTACCGAGTTGCCTTACGATTTTTCCAGTGCCGAAGCGTTGCTTGAGCTGTGTCGCACCCACAACCTGCGCGTAGCCGAGTTGATGATGGCCAACGAAAAGGTCTGGCGTTCGGAAGAAGAAATTCGCAGCGGCCTGATGAAACTCTGGCGAGCCATGCAGGAATGCGTCGAGCATGGCCTCAAGCACGAAGGCATTCTGCCCGGCGGTTTGAACGTGCGTCGGCGTGCGGCCAAATTGCACCGCAGTTTGCAGGAGCTGAACAAGCCCAATGTCATCGGCTCGACTTTGAGCGCGATGGAATGGGTCAACCTGTACGCCCTGGCGGTCAACGAGGAGAACGCTGCCGGTGGGCGCATGGTAACGGCGCCGACGAATGGCGCGGCGGGTATCATTCCGGCGGTGCTGCATTACTTCATGAAGTTCAGCGAGGACGTCACCGACGCCAACGTGGTGGATTATTTCCTCGGTGCGGCGGCGGTGGGCATTCTGTGCAAGAAGAATGCGTCGATCTCCGGCGCCGAAGTCGGCTGCCAGGGGGAAGTGGGCTCGGCCTGCGCCATGGCCGCGGCAGGGCTGGCGGAGGTGCTGGGCGCTACGCCGGAACAACTGTGCAACGCGGCGGAAATCGGCCTGGAGCATAACCTTGGCCTGACTTGCGATCCGGTGGGTGGTCTGGTGCAGGTGCCGTGCATCGAGCGCAACGCCATTGCCGCCGTGAAAGCTATCAACGCTGCGCAGATGGCCCTGCGCGGCGACGGCCAGCATTTCATTTCCCTGGATCGGGTGATCCGCACCATGCGTGATACCGGCGCCGACATGCATGACAAATATAAAGAAACTTCGCGGGGCGGGTTGGCGGTGAGTGCGGTGGAGTGCTGACAACACGCCACAGAAAGCCTTCACCGGTCCTGATGGTGATCTGCAAATCGCTCGAAAAATGAGCAGCAAGTCGAAAACACGCCACCTTTTAGCGCGTCGCTAACAGACAAGACGCCATTTGTCGGGCCAGCCGTTTTACGGCGCCCGACCGTTCGTCACCCGTCCTGTGGTGATACCGGTTGCGCAAGCGGCGCAGCCCAGTTCCCACAAGTGCTACCGAACTGCTCACCGTCCACCGTGACAGCCGTCGCCAGCCGAGAATAGTGCTGATATCCATACTTGATGCGCGCCTTGTTTAGACGGGACGCGATGTCGTTTTCAGGAGTTATTGAACACACATTCAACTTTAGGCACGGCAATTGCTCTATCACCAAAAAGCCCGTCTCTGGCAACAGGACGATGGCAATAACAAGAGCCTCCGCCTGAGGCCATCACCCGCTTTGTGTGAGGAGATACCGCGATGACGACGTCCAACTCCGGGGCCCAACCCCAGAACCGTGCGCCTCAATCCATCGGCTTTTTGCTGCTGGACAATTTCACGCTGATTTCCCTGGCGTCCGCGGTAGAACCGCTACGCATGGCCAACCAGTTATCCGGTCGCGAGCTGTATCGCTGGACCACCCTCACCGTCGACGGCGGGCAAGTCTGGGCCAGTGACGGTCTGCAGATCACCCCCGATGCCTCCATGCACAAAGCACCACACCTGGACACTGTCATCGTGTGTGGCGGTATCGGCATCCAGCGCACCGTGACCCGTGAGCACGTGTCCTGGTTGCAAGGCCAGGCCCGCCAATCGCGTCGCCTGGGCGCGGTCTGCACCGGCAGTTGGGCCCTGGCCTGCGCCGGCCTGCTGGACGGCTTCGATTGCAGCGTGCACTGGGAATGCCTGGCCGCGATGCAGGAAGCTTTCCCGCGGGTGTCGATGAGTACTCGTCTGTTCACCCTCGACCGCAACCGCTTCACCAGCTCTGGCGGCACCGCGCCGTTGGACATGATGCTGCACCTGATCAGTCGCGATCATGGTCGCGAGCTGTCGGCGGCTATTTCCGAAATGTTCGTCTATGAGCGCATCCGCAACGAACAGGATCACCAACGCGTGCCGCTCAAGCACATGCTCGGCACCAACCAGCCGAAGCTGCAGGAAATCGTGGCGCTGATGGAGGCCAATCTGGAAGAGCCGATCGACCTCGATGAACTGGCGGTGTATGTCGCCGTGTCCCGGCGTCAGCTGGAGCGTTTGTTCCAGAAATACCTGCATTGCTCGCCGTCGCGCTATTACCTCAAGCTGCGGCTGATCCGGGCACGGCAACTGCTCAAGCAGACGCCGATGTCGATCATCGAAGTGGCCTCGGTGTGCGGTTTCGTCTCCACGCCGCACTTCTCCAAGTGCTACCGCGAATACTTCGGCATTCCGCCACGGGACGAGCGCGTCGGTTCCAACACCACGCAACAGGTCGCCATGGTGCCGCTGCCACAGGCCATGGTGCTATCGCCGTTGTCCGGCCCGCTGTCGGCGTTGAGCCAGGCGCGTAATGAATCGACGTTTGCCAGTGTGAGGCTGTAGACCGAGGCGCTTTCATCGCGAGCAGGCTCGCTCCCACAGGATCTGCGGTGTGCACACTATCTGTTGCATCCGCAAAGTCCCCTGTGGGAGCGAGCCTGCTCGCGATTGGTTTCAGGTGTTGTGGTTTTTCTGGTAATCCGCCAATGCCGGCAACAACTGCTCTTCGATCGCCTGGCGAACGGCCGGCAGTATGGTTGCGCTGCTGGTGTACATGTCCCTGACCATACGACGCAGGTCGTTGGCGCGAGCGTTGTCCAGGCCGCGCACGGCGCACAGGCAGGCCTGCTCGGCGGTGTAGCCGTTGGGTATCTGCAGGCCCAGGGACTTGAGGTGGCCCAACAGGTCTTCCTGGTCGATCAAATCGGCGTACATCATGACGCTTTTCCTTGTTCGGGGATTGGGGTCTGCCTCGATTCTGGTAGCCACCCGAAGCGGCGGCAAGGGTAGATTGTCGCAATGGCACGGATACCTATGAACAGGTCGTTTTCGGTTAACTCCTCACGGCGGCGACTGGGGCACACTGGCCTCAAGCTGGATCACGATGGTTTGGTCACCCTCGCGGGAAAGCTCCTCCAGTAACGCAACCTGCCCCGATCCTGTCACGGCTTGATCGGGGATTTTTTTGCCTGGGTGAATCAGGTGTTGAGGTGGCGTCGCTGAGACCGTTTTCGCGAGCAAGCCCGCTCCCACATTGAAAAGCGTACTCCTGTGGGAGCGGGCTTGCTCGCGAATCGCCGTTACGCGGTCTAGCGTTGCAACACCAGGATCCGCGACAACAGCTCATCCCGATCCACATAGCAACCCTGGAAATGCCTGCCTCCGGTAGCCGGGTCGAAGGCATTGCGTGCGTGAAGGGTGCGGCGGTTGTCAAAGCACCAGAGCTGGCCAGGCTCCAGGCGCTGCATGACTCGGAATCGTGATTCGCGGGTCAGGGCGATGAAGCGGCGATAGGCGCGATAGAGTCTCGGCATCTGCTCGACCGACGTGTCGAACGGCCCGCGCAGGAAGTTCGCCATACGGACTTCGGCAACCTGTCCCAGGGCATCCAAAGCGATGATGGGCGCTAGGCAGCGGTAGTCGCTGTGGCGGTCCTTGTTGCGAAACTCCACCGGGATCCGGCACAGCGCATCGAAGGCCTCCGGGTCTTCCTGGCGCAAGGCCTCGGCGATGGCAAAGCCGTCGACAAAAATGCTCTCGCCGCCCTCGGCGTTGTTCACCAGGCAATGCAAGAACTGCAGGCCCGGCTGCAATTCGCGGGTCGGCAAGTCGCTGTGCAGGGGCAGGTTGAAAGCGGTGTAGGCATTGCTGTCGGCGTCGGCCTTCGATTGCACGTTGAACAGCACGCCGAAGTTGCTCTCTCGAATGAAGGAGATTTTCTGGGCGACCCGTTTCAGCGAACCGGGCTCGGTAGGGACGCCGCGCACCTGAGTCAGGCCGATGTCGCGTACTGCCAGCAGCCATTGCAGCAAGGCGCCGGCATCGTCCATCAGGGCCTGGTAATCGAATACCGGTATTTGCAAATCGCGCTGCCAGAGCTGGCGCCGGGGCCTGTTCGCCAGGCGCTCGGCCCTGGACTGGTCGTCGTAGGCATGGGCGCGCAGCCAGCCTGGATCGAAGCGGCTCTGGTGACCGTCCTGCCAATCCACGCACAGGCAGCCTTCGTCGTCGAGGCGTGTCGCGGTCGGTGCCAGGTCTTCAGGCACATCGACGATTTCCAACACCTGTTCGCGGGTGACGGTGTAGACGCATAGAGGGCAAGGGCAATTGTCCCGCAACCATTGATGGTGAAACGGACTGATCCGGCCATCGGCCCAGGTGACCTGCACCCGGTCGGCCAGAGACGTTGCAGCGGTCAGTGCCTGAACCAATGGGTAACGGCGGAAGTCGGCAAACGCGGCGGCGGTGTTCATGACGGTCTCCAGTCCTATCGGGCAGGGGGCAGGGCGATAACCCGACCGATGTAGGCCGGGGGCGGCAGGTCGGCTTGAGCCTCGAGCAACGCCTTGAGTTTGCCCAGGGTCGGTTCCGTGAAAGGCGCCGAGTGCGGCCCGGCCAGGTCGACGTGAAGCAGCATTTGCTCATTACCCGCCAGCGCTTTATCCCCGCCGGCCAGGTGCAGGCTGTGGTAGAGGTGAAGGCGCTTCGCATCATGGCCGATGATTTGCGTGCGTACTTCCACGTCGACGTCCACCTTCACTTCGTGCAGGTAGTTAAGGTGCAGTTCGAGGGTGAACAGCGAATGGCCGCTGGCGTCACGGTTCAGGCTATCCATGCCGAGCAGGTCCATCAACGCGTCGGTGGCGTAGCTGAAAATCAGCAGGTAATAGGCGTCGCGCAGATGGCCGTTGTAATCGACCCATTCGGGGCGGATGTGGGTTTGGTAGGTGGTGAGGGTGGGCATGATGACCATCCAAATTAAGATTGGGTTTATGTGGGGGCGGGCTTGCTCGCGAAAGCGGTCTATCGGCTAGAAAATTTTTAGCGGATGTACTGGCCTCTTCGCGAGCAAGCTCGCTCCCACAAGGTTATTCGGTGAAGTCCATGCCGTGTTTGGCCTTGGTGGTTTTCACCGCTTCCAACACCGCCAGCAAGCAATCATCGCGATAGCGCTCCAGGGCCGGGATGCTGTGGTTGCCCAGTTGTTCACGCGTTCCGTCTACCACATCGTCGATCAGTTTCTCGGTCAGTTCCGGGGCCGGCAGGTAGGTCCACGGCAGTTGCAGGGCCGGGCCGAACTGAGCCATGAAGTGACGCATCCCGGCGTCGCCGCCGGCCAGGGTGTACGTCAGGAACGTGCCCATGAACGACCAGCGCAGCCCAGCGCCAAAGCGGATGGCGTCATCGATCTCACCCGTGGTGGCCACGCCGTCGTTGACCAGATGCAGCGCCTCGCGCCACAGCGCTTCGAGCAGTCGGTCGGCGATGAAGCCGGGTACTTCCTTGCGCACGTGCAGGGGTCGCATGCCCAGGGATTCATACACTTGCATGGCGGCCTGGACCGCCTCGGGCGCGGTGTGCCTGCCGCCCACCACCTCCACCAGCGGTAACAAATACACCGGGTTGAACGGATGGCCGACCACGCAGCGCTCCGGGTGGGTGGACCCTTCGTAGAACTCGCTCGGCAACAGCCCCGAGGTGCTGGAGCCGATCAATGCGTCCGGCTTGGCAGCGGTGCTGATCTGGCTGTGCAGCTCGAGTTTGAGTTCCAGGCGTTCGGGGGCACTTTCCTGGATGAAGTCGGCGTCGCGCACGCATTCTTCGATGGTGGTGACGAAACGCAGGCGGTCCTGGGAGGCACCGGGCGCCAAGCCCTGTTTTTCCAGCGCACCCCAGGCATTGGCAACACGTTTGCGCAGCGCCGCTTCGGCGCCCGGCGCGGGGTCCCAGGCTACGACGTCAAGGCCATGGGCCAGGGCGCGGCTGACCCAGCCGCTGCCGATCACACCGCTGCCCAGGGCGGCGAAGGTTTTGATGTCCGTGATAAAGCGCATGGTGATTTCCTAAAGGGGATTAACTGTCTCCCGTGGGAGCAAGGCTTGCCCGCGATAGCGGCGATACATTCAGCGCTAATGTCGACTGATACATCGTCATCGCGGGCAAGCCTTGCTCCCACAGGGTTTGGAGTCGGTTCTGGCTAGCTACGCTTGGTCAGCCCCATCTTTTTGCGACCTTCAGCCGGGGTGAGCACCCGCGCCCCTAGGCGACTGAGAATTTCGCTGGCGCGTTCGACCAGCTGCCCATTGGTGGCAAGCACGCCCTTGTCCAGCCACAGGTTGTCTTCCAGCCCGACCCGCACGTTGCCGCCGAGCAGTACCGCCTGGGCGGCCATCGGCATTTGCATGCGGCCGATACCAAAGCCGGCCCACACCGCGTCCGGCGGCAGGTTGTCGACCATGGCTTTCATGGTGGTGGTGTCGGCCGGCGCGCCCCACGGGATGCCGAGGCAGAGTTGGAACAGCGGGTTGTCCAGCAGGCCTTCCTTGATCATCTGCTTGGCGAACCACAGGTGGCCGGTGTCGAAGATTTCCAGTTCGGCCTTGACCCCCAGTTCGGTGATGCGCCTGGCGCCAGCGCGCAGCTGCGCCGGGGTGGAGACATAAATGGTGTCGCCGTCGCCGAAGTTCAGGGTGCCGCAATCCAGGGTGCAGATTTCCGGCAGCAGCTCCTCGACATGGGCCAGGCGAGTCAACGGGCCCACCAGGTCGGTGCTGGGGCCGAACTCCATGGGGCATTCACCGGCACCGATTTCCAGGTCGCCCCCCATGCCGGCGGTGAGGTTGACGATGATGTCCACGTCCGCTTCGCGGATGCGCTCCATCACTTCGCGGTACAGCGCCACATCGCGGCTGAACTTGCCGGTCCGGGGATCGCGAACATGGCAATGCACTACGGTGGCTCCGGCCTTGGCAGCCTCGACGGCGGCCTCGGCGATCTGCTTCGGAGTGACCGGTACGTGAGGGCTCTTGGCGGTTGTGTCGCCAGCACCGGTGAGTGCGCAGGTGATGATGACGTCGTGGTTCATGGTGCGATTTCCTTCAGGCGTGTTGAGTCACTGCGCAGCCGTTCGGCAGCTGCGCAGATGGAGAACGTTCGATCAGTTACTGGTCAGTTTCAGGTTGTCGGCGGCTGGCTTGCCGTCGAAGGTGGTCACACCTTCCAGCCAGCGTTGTTTGTCCTGCGGATGGTCCTTGAGCCATTGTCGGGCCGACTCCAGCGGATCCTTGTGATCGAGCAGCGGCTGCATCATCCGGCTCTCGTCTTCGGCGCTGAAGGTCAGGTTGCTCAGCAGGCGGTTGACGTTAGGGCACTGCTCGGCGTAGTTCGGTGCGGTGACGGTCCAGACGGTGGCCTTGCCTTCGTTCGGGCCGAGGGCATCGTCGCTGCCGGTCAGGTAGGTCATCTGCACGTTGACGTTCATGGGGTGGGGCGCCCAGCCGAAGAACACCACGGCTTCCTTGCGCCGTACGGCGCGGTCCACCGCCGCGAGCATGCCGGCCTCGCTGGACTCCACCAGTTGGAATTTGCCCAGGCCGAACTGGTTCTTGGCGATCATCGCCTTGATCTGGGTATTGGCGCCGGAGCCCGGCTCGATGCCATAGATCTTGCCGCCCAGCTCCTTCTCGAATTTCGCGATGTCGGCGAAGGTCTTCAGGCCCTTGTCGGCCAGGTACGTCGGCACGGCCAGGGTGGCGCGTGCATCACCGAGGTTGGGCTGGTCCAACACCTTCACCTGCCTGGCTTCGACGAAGGGTGTGATGGTCTGGGTCATCAACGGGTTCCAGTAGCCAAGGAACATGTCCAGACGCTGGTCACGAATGCCGGCAAAGATGATCTGCTGGGAAGCGCTGGTCTGTTTGGTCTTGTAGCCGAGGCCATCGAGTATCACTTGGGTCAAGGCGCTGGTGGCGATGACGTCGGTCCAGTTGACCACGCCCAGGCGCACGTTCTGACACGCGGCGGGCTCGGCTGCCATGGCTGCGCCGGTCAGGAAGGTAGTACCGCTCAAAGCAAGAACGCAGGTGCTGATCAATCGTTTCATCGCGGGGTCCTCGGCAGCTTATTGTTATGAGTGTCCGGCGTCTGTGCGCCGGTGATGCCAAGTTACGCAGCCGGCCCCTTTGCAAAACGCACTGCGGCGACGCGCACTTGCACTGCAGCGACCTCTTGAACGGCTCAGGCAAGTGGCGTATCAAGGTCCCCACGCTACCCGTCGGTCGAGTGCGCCATGTCCCAGGATTTCTACTTTCTGTTGATGCCAGGTTTTTCGGCCATCGGCTTCATTTCGGCCATCGAGCCGTTACGGGTTGCCAATCGCTTTCGTGGCGAACTGTACCGCTGGCATGTGTTGAGTGCCGATGGCGGGGCGGTGCTGGCGAGCAACGGCATGTCGGTCAACGCCGATGTTGCACTGGAACCCTTGAAGAAAGGCGCGACCTTGTGGGTGGTGGCGGGGTTCGAGCCGTTGAAATTCGCCACCCCGACGCTGGAGCGTTGGTTGCACCGGTTGGACAGCGATGGCGTGACCCTGGGCGGTATCGACACGGGCAGCGTGATCCTGGCCGAGGCGGGGTTGCTGGAGGGCCATCGCGTGACCCTGCACTGGGAAGCGATCGAGGCGTTCAAGGAATCCTATCCAACGCTCAGCGTGACCCAGGAACTGTTCGAAATCGACCGCCGTCGTATCACCTGCGCCGGTGGCACCGCCTCCATCGATTTGATGCTCGACCTGATCGGCCAGGCCCACGGTGCCGACCTGGCGATCCAGGTCAGCGAGCAATTCGTGCTCGGGCGCATCCGGCCGCGCAAGGATCACCAGCGCATGGAGATCGCCAGCCGCTATGGCATTCGCAACAAGAAGCTGGTGCACGTCATCGGCGAGATGGAAGCACACAGCGAGCCGCCCCTGAGCACCCTGGCCCTGGCCGAATCCATCAATGTCACGCGGCGCCAGCTCGAGCGCCTGTTCCGCCTGCACCTGAACGACACCCCCAGCAACTTCTACCTGCGCCTGCGCCTGGAAAAGGCCCGGCAGCTGCTGCGCCAGACTGACTTGAGCGTGCTGGAGGTGAGTATCGCCTGTGGGTTCGAGTCGCCGTCGTATTTCACACGCAGTTATCGAGCTCGGTTCGAGCGCTGTCCGCGAGAGGATCGGCGCAAGGTGGTCTGATGGTCGAACACAGGCCCTTGTGGGAGCGAGCCTGCTCGCTGCCACAGGAAATCTGCTTTGCCTGGGGGCATTATTGTTTCACCAACGCCGCACACGCCGCCTTGTACGCCTCATGCTGATACTTGTTCAGCGTCGTCGGCAAAGCGAAGTCATGCTTTTTGCTCTGGGCATTGATGGTCTGCGGTGACAGCAGTGTCACTTCGCAGCCTTCCAATAGCTGGAAAATCCCTTCGATCTTGAACGTGGTCGGGCCACCGGCGAACTCGCCTTTTTTGCTGCGCTTCTTGATGGCGATCCGTTCGATACCGTTTTCCAGCACAAACGCCCTTACCTGGGCGGCGAACACCTTGACGTTGGCAGCTTCGTCATCGTCGTCCAGGGTGATTTTTTTTGTGTTGTGCGCGACATGGCTCAAGCCCTGTTGACCCAGCGAGGCAATGGCGATGATGGCTTCGCTGCCTTTGATTTCAATGCCGCAGATGATCATTTGAGCCTTCGTGATGTGAGATCTGGACCGCAAGTCTATCCCCATCGGCACCTGGGGGCGCCTGGAATTTGCCTCAGTCCATGGTTCTGCGCAGGTCCAGCATGATCTTGTCGAAATAATCGACCCGGATGATACCGAAGCGGGGGTATTCGAAGTCCAGGATCACATACAGCACGCAAACCATGACCGTCGCGTAGCCCAGGCTGTGCAGCCAATGGCGTTGCGCCGTGCCGGCCATGCCATAGCCGATCAGCACGGCGCTGACCAGGGTCATGGTCACCAGCATCAAGTAGATGATCAGAGGCGGGTGGGTTTCGTGGGCCACGGCGCGGGTGGTGGTGATGTCGAACATTTCGTTCTGCGCTTGCAGCAGGCTGGTTCCCAACGTCGGGGTGGGCATCTTCTGCAAGGCGCCGATCGTGCTTTTCCAGATGGTCCGCTGCAAGGCGTTGGCCCGGTCATGGGCCGCCTCGTCGACCTGATCCTCGCGCAAATCGCGGTAATACTCGATGCGGGCGTCGACATAGTCCCGGAACGCCTGGCGCACGCCGGGTTGCTCGCTGGCGGGCAACAGGTCCAGGCGCAGCCAGGCGGTGCCCATGGCGTTGGTTTCGGCAACGATCAGCGCTCGACGCTGATCCAGGCGCGAGGCGGCGCCGGAAAAGGTAAAGGCGATCAACAGCGCCAACAGGCCGAACACCGCGCCTTCAATCGCTCCAATACCCTGGCGGGCACCTTCCGGATCCTGGGCAAGGTGACGGTTGCCGATCCGGCGACCGGCCTCGATCCCCAGCACAATGGCCATGAAAATGGCCGCGCCGTAGAGGGGCAGGACGGTGAGTGCATGCATTCGAGAATCCCCAAAGCTAAGCCTGGGGTCATCCTAGGATTCTCGTTGTGATCCGCCTACTGTCAGAGTTGACAGTAGGCGGTGGTTGAGCGGCCCTTGCGCAAGACGACGTGCAGCTACAGCTCAAGCTGATCGGCATGAATGCCAAAGACAGCAGCAATTTTCTCACGAGTCGCCCGGCGAGGTTTGGCGACGGATTCCTGCTGGGCAAAGGCCGGTTGCGAGATGCCCAGGCGCTTGGCGACATCGTCCTGAGTCAGGTTCAGATGTTCGCGCCAGGCGCGAATGGGGGTGGCGCCGTCGACGATACGGCTGACGACTTCATGAGGAATCAGGTCGGGTTCCAGTTTTTGCGCAACGTATTGGGCATATGGAATGACTACAAATGCCGGGTTGCCATCTGCATCGTTGATGATTTGAATATCAGTAGGTACGTTCATCGCGTTTCTTGACCTCTTGAATGCTGACGACCTTGATCGCCCCGTCCCAGTCGAACATGACTCGATAATTCCCCACCCGTAGGCGGTACGCATAGTCATGGCCGACAAGCGCTTTGACGTTAGTCACGTCAGGCATCCGGGCGAGCAACGTGACGGCATCCCGAACCTGGGCCTGATGAACAGAATGCAATCTTAGAAGCTGCTTAACGGCCTTTCTGGTCCAGTGAATAGTGTTCATGGAGGATATAAGTCTTTTATAAGTTTTGCGAATGCTGACCTATATCTTCCCCAACGCCAACGAATGAAAGTTATCGGGATATTGCTCCTCTGAGGCGCAAGTCACCGCATGGCGAGTCTCCAGATCATTAAAATCTGGTCTCTCTGCGCCTCTCACTCCTGCCCGATCGACTCCAGAAACTCCGACCGGTCATCGCTCACCTGAGCCATGCAGTCGTTTTCCGCGATTTTGTAGGCGTCGCTGCCGGGTCTGGCCGGGAAGGCGGCGATGGCGCAGTCGGCGTCCCGCTGTTTTTGCCACAGTTGCTGGGCTGCCTTGATCTTGCCGGTGATGTCGCTGAGTTTGGTCTTGTCACTGGCGTAGCGGGTTTGCAGGCGTTCGTTGAGGCTTTGCAGGTTTTCGTTGAGCAATTGTTCGGCGGCTGCCCTGCCATAGGCCGAGCAGGCCAGGGTCTGGACGTCGTTTTCGACGGCGTCGCAAGGGTTCGGTTCGGTGTCTTCTGTCGCATGGGCGACGGTGCTGATCAGTGCCAAAGCCAGGAAGATTGATTTCATTGCGCTGCCGCTCGAGTCCAGTGAAAGCCAGTGGTGCGGCGGATTCTGGCGCAAGCGTCGGGCAAAGAACAGACGGTGTGGGCAGGCCCGTCACTGCCCTTTGTCGCCGATTGACGCTTTCGGCAATTCCCCTGTCGTTTTTGCACCCGGTCGCCACGGCCCTCAGGCATATGCTGGCCCCAAAGCGCCGGCACACGATTCGGCGCATGAAATCTGACAAAAGGGGACTGCCTGATGAGCCCAGCCGAATTGCACGCCGACAGCATCGTTATCGACGGGCTGATCATTGCCAAATGGAACCGTGACCTGTTCGAAGACATGCGCAAGGGCGGCCTGACGGCGGCCAACTGCACCGTGTCGGTGTGGGAGGGCTTTCAGGCCACCATCAACAACATCGCCGCCAGCCAGAAACTGATCCGCGAAAACAGTGACCTGGTGATTCCGGTGAAAACCACCGCCGACATTCGTCGGGCCAAGGAGCAGGGCAAGACCGGCATTATCTTCGGCTTCCAGAATGCCCACGCCTTCGAAGACCAGCTCGGCTACGTCGAGATCTTCAAGCAGCTCGGCGTCGGTGTGGTGCAGATGTGCTACAACACCCAGAACCTGGTCGGCACCGGCTGCTACGAGCGCGACGGTGGTCTGTCGGGCTTCGGTCGTGAGATCGTCGCCGAGATGAATCGTGTCGGCATCATGTGCGACCTGTCCCACGTCGGTTCCAAGACCTCCGAAGAGGTCATCCTCGAATCGAAGAAACCGGTCTGCTATTCCCACTGCCTGCCGTCCGGCCTGAAGGAACACCCGCGCAACAAGTCCGATGAAGAACTGAAATTCATCGCCGATCATGGTGGTTTCGTCGGTGTGACCATGTTCGCGCCATTCCTGGCCAAGGGCATCGATTCGACCATCGACGACTACGCCGAAGCCATCGAATACACCATGAACATCGTTGGCGAAGACGCCATCGGCATCGGCACCGATTTCACCCAGGGTCACGATCAGGCGTTCTTCGAGATGCTGACCCACGACAAGGGCTACGCCCGCCGCCTGACCAACTTCGGCAAGATCATCAACCCGCTGGGCATCCGCACCGTGGGCGAGTTCCCGAACCTCACCGAGACGCTGCTCAAGCGTGGTCATTCCGAGCGGGTGGTACGCAAGATCATGGGTGAGAACTGGGTGAACGTTTTGAAAGACGTCTGGGGCGAATAAACGCCGCTGCTGCACCGAATCCTTTACCTGCGGCCATCCGCGCCGCGGGCAACATCACGAATTTCCGGAGTCAAGTTTCAATGGCTAAAATCGCCCCTCAACTGCCTATCGAAGTCGACAGCGAAACCGGTGTCTGGACCTCAGACGCCCTGCCGATGCTCTACGTGCCGCGTCACTTCTTCGTCAACAACCACATGGGGATCGAGGAAGTGCTGGGCGCCGAAGCCTACGCCGAAATCCTCTACAAGGCAGGCTACAAGTCTGCCTGGCACTGGTGCGAGAAAGAAGCCGAATGCCACGGCCTGGAAGGCGTCGCGGTGTTCGAGCACTACATGAAGCGCCTGTCGCAACGTGGCTGGGGTCTGTTCAAGATCCAGGACATCGACCTGGACAAAGGCACTGCCAGCGTCAAGCTCGAACACTCGGCGTTCGTCTACGTGTACGGCAAAGTCGGGCGCAAGGTCGACTACATGTTCACCGGCTGGTTCGCCGGTGCCATGGACCAGATCCTCGCCGCGCGTGGCAGCTCGATCCGCACTGTGGCCGAGCAGGTCTACGGCGGTTCCGAAGAAGGCCACGACGACGGCCTGTTCATCGTCAAGCCGTTGTAAGTCGAGGATCGCGCCATGGCTTTTGAAGCAATGTTCCAGCCGATCCAGATCGGCAAACTGACCATCCGCAACCGCGTCCTCAGTACCGCCCACGCCGAGGTTTATGCGACCGACGGCGGCATGACCACCGACCGGTACGTGAAGTATTACGAAGAGAAGGCCAAGGGCGGTATCGGCCTGGCGATCTGCGGCGGCTCTTCCGTGGTCGCCATCGACAGCCCGCAGGAATGGTGGAGCTCGGTGAACCTGTCCACCGACCGCATCATTCCGCACTTCCAGAACCTGGCCGACGCCATGCACAAGCATGGCGCCAAGATCATGATTCAGATTACCCACATGGGGCGTCGTTCGCGTTGGGACGGCTTCAACTGGCCGACCCTGATGTCGCCGTCCGGCGTGCGTGAGCCGGTGCACCGTGCTACCTGCAAGACCATCGAGCCGGAAGAAATCTGGCGGGTGATCGGCAACTATGCCCAGGCAGCTCGTCGTGCCAAGGCCGGTGGCCTGGACGGCGTCGAGCTGTCCGCTGTGCACCAGCACATGATCGACCAGTTCTGGAGCCCGCGGGTCAACAAGCGGACCGACGAATGGGGCGGCAGCTTCGAAGGCCGCATGAAGTTCGGTCTGGAAGTACTGAAAGCCGTGCGCGCCGAAGTGGGCGACGATTTCTGCGTGGGCATGCGCATCTGCGGGGATGAGTTCCACCCGGATGGTTTGTCCCATGAAGACATGAAGCAGATCGCCAAGTATTACGACGACACCGGCATGCTGGATTTCATCGGCGTGGTGGGGTCGGGTTGCGACACCCACAACACCCTGGCCAACGTCATTCCGAACATGAGTTATCCACCGGAGCCATTCCTGCACCTGGCCGCCGGTATCAAGGAAGTGGTCAAGGTTCCGGTGCTGCACGCACAGAACATCAAAGACCCGAACCAGGCCACGCGGATCCTGGAAGGCGGTTACGTCGATATGGTCGGCATGACGCGCGCCCACATCGCCGACCCGCACCTGATCGCCAAGATCAAGATGGGCCAGGTCGACCAGATCAAGCAATGCGTCGGCGCCAACTACTGCATCGACCGTCAGTATCAGGGCCTGGATGTGCTGTGCATCCAGAACGCCGCGACCTCCCGTGAATACATGGGCGTACCGCACATCATCGAGAAATCCACCGGGCCGAAACGCAAGGTGGTGGTGGTTGGTGCCGGCCCGGCGGGTATGGAAGCCGCTCGCGTGGCGGCCGAGCGTGGCCACGACGTGACCCTGTTCGAGAAGAAGGAGTTCATCGGCGGGCAGATCACCACGGCCGCCAAGGCGCCGCAACGGGACCAGATTGCCGGTATCACCCGCTGGTTCCAACTGGAGCTGGCACGGCTGAAAGTCGACCTGCGCCTGGGCGTGGCGGCTGACGCGGCGACCATCATGGATTTGCGTCCGGATGTGGTGGTGCTAGCCGTCGGCGGGCATCCGAACCTGGAGCAGAACGAACACTGGGGCGCCGCCGAAGGGCTGGTGGTCAGCAGCTGGGACGTGCTCGATGGCAAGGTTGCGCCGGGCAAGAACGTACTGGTCTACGACACCATTTGCGAATTCACCGGCATGTCGGTGGCCGACTTCCTGGCCGACAAGGGCAGCCAGGTCGAGATCGTCACTGACGACATCAAGCCGGGCGTTGCGATTGGCGGCACCTCGTTCCCGACCTACTACCGCAGCATGTACCCCAAAGAAGTGATCATGACCGGGGACATGATGCTGGAGAAGGTCTACCGCGAAGGCGACAAGCTGGTGGCGGTGCTGGAGAACGAATACACCGGTGCCAAGGAAGAACGCGTGGTGGACCAGGTGGTGGTGGAGAACGGCGTACGGCCGGATGAAGAGATCTACTACGCGCTGAAGGAAGGTTCGCGCAACAAGGGCCAGATCGATGTCGAAGCCTTGTTCGCGATCAAGCCTCAACCGTGCCTGGAGCAGAGCGGCGATGGCTACCTGCTGTTCCGCATTGGCGACTGCGTGGCTCAGCGTAATACCCACGCGGCCATCTATGACGCCCTGCGGTTGTGCAAGGATTTCTAACGGCTTGTGGATAACCCTGTGGGAGCGGGCTTGCTCGCGAAAGCGGTGGACCAGTCGACATCGATGTTGAATGTGAGTCCGCCTTCGCGAGCAAGCCCGCTCCCACAGGAATCGAGCAAGACATTCAGGTTTCTGTGCCTGCAAGACCCTGAGGTCTTTGGGAGCTTCACCTATGTTGAACACCCTTCTCCCCATCCTGCTCTTCGCCGCCCTGGGCCTAGCGGTCCTCGGCGCTTTGCGCCGGGTAAACATGTGGCGCCGGGGCCGGCCATCCAAGGTCGACTTGATCGGCGGCCTCTTCGCGATGCCCAAGCGCTACATGGTGGACTTGCACCATGTGGTGGCGCGGGACAAGTACATTGCCAATACCCACGTTGCCACGGCCGGTGGTGCGGTGGCGTCCATCGTGCTGGCGATCCTGGTGCACGGTTTTGGCCTGCATAACCGCTTCCTCGGCTACGCACTGCTGTTGATGTCGGCGGTGATGTTCGTCGGCGCGATCTTCGTCTACCTGCGTCGGCGCAATCCGCCGTCGCGTCTGTCGAAAGGCCCGTGGATGCGCCTGCCGAAAAGCCTGCTGGCATTCTCGGCATCGTTTTTCCTGGTGACCCTGCCGGTGGCCGGTATCCTGCCGGAGAATTTCGGCGGCTGGCTGCTGGCGGCAATCCTGGGGATTGGCGTGGTGTGGGGCGTCTCGGAGCTGTTCTTCGGTATGACCTGGGGCGGGCCGATGAAGCATGCCTTCGCCGGTGCCCTGCACCTGGCCTGGCACCGTCGCGCCGAACGCTTTGGTGGCGGTCGCTCCACCGGTCTCAAGCCGCTGGATCTGAACGACCCTGCCGCGCCGCTGGGCGTGGAGAAACCCAAGGATTTCACCTGGAACCAACTGCTCGGCTTCGACGCCTGCGTGCAGTGTGGTAAATGCGAAGCCGCGTGCCCGGCGTTCGCCGCCGGCCAGCCGCTGAACCCGAAAAAACTCATCCAGGACATGGTCGTCGGCCTGGCCGGCGGCACCGATGCCAAATTCGCCGGTAGCCCGTACCCTGGCAAGCCGGTGGGCGAGCACGGCGGCAATCCTCATCAGCCGATCGTCAACGGCCTGGTGGACGCCGAGACGCTGTGGTCCTGCACCACGTGCCGGGCGTGCGTCGAGGAATGCCCGATGATGATCGAGCATGTCGATGCCATCGTCGACATGCGTCGGCACTTGACCCTGGAAAAAGGCGCCACGCCGAACAAAGGCGCCGAGGTTCTGGAAAACCTCATCGCCACCGACAACCCGGGTGGCTTCGCCCCGGGCGGACGGATGAACTGGGCGGCGGACCTGAACCTGAACCTGCTCAGCGAGAAGAAAGCCACCGACGTGCTGTTCTGGGTCGGCGACGGTGCCTTCGACATGCGCAACCAACGCACCCTGCGGGCCTTCGTCAAAGTACTCAAGGCGGCAAACATCGACTTCGCCGTGCTCGGCCTCGAAGAGCGCGACAGCGGCGACGTGGCCCGACGCCTGGGTGACGAAGCGACGTTCCAGCTCCTGGCCAAGCGCAACATCCAGACCCTGGCCAAGTACCGCTTCAACCGCATCGTGACCTGCGATCCCCACAGTTTCCATGTGCTGAAAAACGAATACGGCGCCTTCGATGGCAACTACCTGGTGCAACACCACAGCACCTACCTGGCGGAAATCATCGACGCCGGCGCTCTCAGCCTTGGCCAGCACAAGGGCGACAGCGTGACTTATCACGACCCGTGCTACCTGGGCCGCTACAACGGTGAATACGAGGCGCCGCGCCAGGTGTTGCGTGCGCTGGGTATCGAGGTCAAGGAAATGCAGCGCTCCGGTTTCCGCTCCCGCTGCTGCGGTGGCGGTGGCGGCGCGCCGATCACCGACATTCCGGGCAAGCAGCGTATCCCCGACATGCGCATGGAAGACATCCGCGAAACCGGTGCCGAGCTGGTGGCCGTGGGTTGTCCACAATGCACCGCAATGCTCGAAGGCGTGGTCGAGCCTCGCCCGATGATCAAGGACATCGCCGAGCTGGTGGCCGATGCATTGCTCGAAGATGCGGCACCGACCAAGCCCATGGCCTCGGCCAAACGTGAACCTGCGGAGGTGCATTAATGAGCGACATCATCCGTCGCGACCCTCGCGCCGAGCGGATCGCCCGCAACCGTCTGCATCCATTGCATGCGGCCATGCAACCGGTACAACACAGCTGGATGGGGCCCAACGGCATCGTCCGCAAGAATGTCCATGGGGTGGGTTTCATCGGCCCCAACGGCATCAAGCGGATCGACCGCAGCGGCGCCCAGCAGGGCGGGACCACCAAGCGCAGCGCCGCCACTGAAGTGTTACTGCCGCTGCATCAAGTGCCGCAACCGGCGTTTTACATCAGCGTCGTGCCCGACATGGTCGGTGGCCGCCTGAGCAGTCACGACCGCGATCTGCTGGGCCTGGCCCACCAATTGGCCGGTTCCGATGGTGCGGTATTGGCGGTGGTCTTCGGTGAGCATAAGGAAAACGCCTTCGCCACGGCCGGTGTCGACCGCCTGCTGGTGCTGGAAGGCGAAGAATTCAGCGGTTATGCACCGGAACAACGGGTTCAGGGGCTGCGGGCTGTGGATAACCAGTTCAACCCACGTCATTGGTTGCTGCCTGACAGTCGCAGTGGCGGGGCCGAACTGGGCCGCCGCTTTGCCGCGGCCCTGGGCGAACGCCCGGCCACGCGGGTCTGGCAGGTCAAGGGCGAGGAGTGCATCGGCCGCGCTGGCGCGGGCCTGCAAGACCTGGCCCGGCCGTTGGCCCGGTTGATCCTGGCAGCGGCCGAATGTGCCGAGCCGGTCAGTGAGACCCGTCACGAAGCCTTGCCGGTGGAGTTATCCACAAGCGTGGCCCGCAGCCTGTCGCGCATCGAAGATCTCGGCGCGGTGGCGGTGGATCCGGGCGCGATCCCGATGGCCGAAGCCGAGTTCATTTTCTCTGGCGGCAACGGGGTCAAGGACTGGGCGCTGTTCCATCAGACCGCCGCGGCCCTGGGCGCAACCGAAGGCGCGTCGCGGGTGGCGGTGGACGATGGCTTCATGGCCCGCGACCGCCAGGTCGGTGCCAGCGGCACCTGGGTCACGGCGCGGGTCTATGTTGCGGTGGGCATCTCCGGGGCGATCCAGCATCTGCAAGGCATCGGTGCCTGCGACAAGGTGGTGGCAATCAACCTCGATCCGGGCTGCGACATGATCAAACGGGCGGATTTGTCGGTGATCGGCGACAGTACGGCGATTTTCCACGCCCTGATCGCGGCGGTAGAGGCTTACCGCAACGAAGCCAAACGCGATGCGGCTTAAGCTAAGGATTCAACCATGACGACTCAAGTGATCAGCCTCGTGTCCATTGGCGCCCACCCGACCTCCGGTCGCCCACGGCGCGCCGAGCAGGACGCTCGCGCCGTAGAGCTGGGCCTGCAACTGGCTGGCAACGACTTGCAGGTGCTGCATGCGGGCGATGTCGCCGAACCGGCCCTGCGCGCTTACCTGGGTATGGGCCTGGACGAACTTCACGTGCTGGAAAACCCGACGGGCGCCGACGCGCTGCCGGCCTTGACCGATTACCTGCGCGACGCCGCGCCCCAGGTGGTGCTCACCGGCAGTCAGGCGGAGACCGGCGAGGGCTCGGGCATGCTGCCGTTTCTGTTGGCGGAAAACCTCGGTTGGCCGCTGGTGGTAGGGCTGGCCCAGGTGGAATCCATCGAGAATGGGGCGGCCCTGGTGCTGCAAGCCTTGCCTAGAGGGCAGCGCCGCCGCCTGAAGGTGCGCCTGCCTTTCCTGGCAACTGTGGATAACGCCGCGCCCAAACCTCGGCAAAGCGCCTATGGCCCGGCCAGACGGGGCGTGCTGCACGCCGAGGAAGTCGAAGTGATCGATGATACTCTGCTGGCAGTGGCCACTCTGCAACCGGCCAAACCACGGCCCAAGCGCCTGAAAGTAATCAAGGCCAAGAGCGGCGCCGACCGCATGAAAGCCGCCACGGCCAAGGCCAGCGGCGGAGGCGGGCAGATGCTCAAGGGCGTCAGCCCCGAAGCAGGCGCCGAGGCGATTCTCAAGCTGCTGATTGAAGAAGGCGTCGTTCGCTAGCTTCGGAATCTCTGCGAGTCTTTGTGGGAGCGGGCTTGCTCGCGAAAGTGTGGTAATAGTCAGGAAGATGTTGCCTGACACGTCACTTTCGCGAGCAAATCCGCTTCCACAGGGAAACTCATTTACCCACAACCTTGGCAAAGTTTCCCACAATACCTGTGCGCCCCACTGTGGATAACCTGTTCGTCCATCGCCACACCCCACGCCAATCAAGCCCTTCAAGCCTGCGCTCAAAAAATAACCAGCCTAACTGACGGTTTTTACTGAGGTTTTCTGATTGGCAGGTGACTTAAACCGCTCCGACTTGCCCCCAATCTCTGTTGGCGCTTCTGTGGATAAGATGTTCGTTATCGTCTCCAGGCCTTGTGAAACGAGGGTTCCAGAGAATTGTTTATTTAATGATCAATTGCCTCGGTTTCTCTGAAATCGCTTAACATTTCCATGGCTTAGAGACCGTCACGGCGGTTTTCCACAGAAACGTCAAAATTACCCCCAAACGCTGTTGGTGCTTCTGTGGATAAGGTGTTCGCTATGTCCTGTAAGCCAAGCCATTCAAGGCGTTAGCGAGAATGATCAAAAATTGATCTGCGCGCAGTCAACGGCTCGCCTGTTCATAATTCATAGCTTTCAAGGCTCTGTCGATCAGGATATTGCTCAACAAGACGCACTTTTCCCCAATAGCTGTGGGTGGACTTGTGGATAACTTGTTTGCCAAAGGCTGCGGAGCCCGGCTGGCTTAGTTCAAACCGCGATAGATCAAATTTCATACAGTTCTAAGGAACTGCCTTGACGGGGCGCTGTCGCCTGTCTTCACTCCAATGGCACAAGGACATCGCTACCTTATATCCATGTCAGGTTCAGGGAGAACACATGATGGATAACCCGCTCTCCCGTTTTTGCCCGAACCTTCCTGTGAAGTGCGTCCCGACGCCTCCCACCCTGTTACCCCGACGGCGCGCCATTCATCAGCGTGCACGGCTATAGCGCGTCGATACGCACCTGGTTTTTCCCCTGTAGCACCGCTGACTGCCGCTCAATCCCGAAGAGAGAGTGGCCAGGCGTCTGTACGCCTGATCGACAGGCAACCGCAGAGTTGCCCCTTCCGCCTGAGAGGACTTGAACATGACACGGATATCGACCCCCATCAGCCAAATCCAGGAACATTACGATGTGATCGTCATCGGTTCAGGCTATGGCGGCGGCATTGCCGCCTCGCGCCTGTCCCGGGCCGGACGCAAGGTGTGCCTGTTGGAGCGTGGCCGGGAAATCCAGCCCGGCGAGTACCCCAACACCATGCTCGCGGCCACCGAGGAGTTGCAGGTCCATGACCCGGACGGTCACATTGGCTCGCGAACCGGGTTGTACGACCTGCACGTCAATGCTCAGCAGAACGTGGTGGTCGGTTGCGGCCTGGGTGGCACTTCGCTGATCAATGCCAACGTCTCGCTGGAGCCAGAACCTGGTGTGTTCGAGGATCCGCGCTGGCCACAGGCGGTACGTGACCATCAAGACACGTTGCTCAAGGAAGGCTATGCCCGGGCTCGCGAGATGCTCAAGCCCAACGCCTATCCGGCCTCGGAGCCAAACCTGCCCAAGCTCGATGCCCACAGCAAATCGGCCGACTATCTCAAACAGAGCGCACATTTCTACAAGCCGCCGATCAACGTGACGTTCGACAAGTTGCCCAACAACCTCAACCACGTCGGCGTCGAACAATTGCCATGCAACGGTTGTGGCGATTGCGTCTCGGGCTGTAACAACAAGGCCAAGAACACCACACTGATGAATTACCTGCCCGATGCCTGGAACCACGGTGCGGAGATTTTCTGCCAGGCCGAGGTGCGCCACCTGGAGCGCGACGGCAACGGCTGGATCGTGCACTTCCAGTACCTGGACAGCGGCCGCGAGCTGTTCTCGGCGCCAACGCTGTTCGTGCGGGCCGACATTGTGGTGGTGTCCGCCGGCACCCTGGGCACCACGGAAATCATGCTGCGCTCCCGGGACAAGGGCCTGTCGATGTCCAACCAGTTGGGCGAAAACATGAGCGGCAACGGCGACATCCTCGGATTCGGCCACAACTGCGACCAGACCATCAACGGCATCGGTTTCGGTGCCCATTCGGCCAAGGAGCTGGAACCGGTGGGGCCGTGCATTACCTCCATCATCGACATGCGCACCGAGGGCGATTGGCGCAGCCGCATGGTCATCGAAGAAGGCTCGATCCCCGGCGCTCTCGGCCGGCCAATGGTACCGAGCATGGCGGCGTTCGCCGAGATGATCGGCGTACCTACTGACACCGGCTTCGGCGCCAGCCTCAAATACAAGGGGCGGGAGGCTGAAAGCTTCCTGCGCGGCCCCTACCACGGCGCGCTGCATAACATGCAGACCTACCTGATCATGAGCCACGACAATGGCAAGGGCCGCATGGTGCTCGACGACAAGGATCAGTTGCGCATCGACTGGCCCGGCGTCGGCGAGCAGGAGAACGTCACCCTGGGCAACGAACGCCTGCACCAGTGCACCAAGGCGCTGGGCGGAATCTGGGTCGAGAACCCGATCTGGACCAAGCTGCTCAAGCACAGCATCGTTTCGGTTCACCCGCTGGGTGGGTGCGTGATGGGTGAGGATGCCACCCAGGGCGTGGTCAATCACAAGGGGCAGGTGTTCAGCGGTGCTAGCGGCACGGAGGTCTACCCCAACCTGTACGTGGCCGACGGTGCGGTGATTCCGACGTCCCTGGCGGTCAACCCGCTGCTGACCATTTCGGCGGTGAGCGAGCGCAACATGGCGCTGCTGGCGGCCGATCATGGCTGGCTGATCGACTACACCCTGCCTTCGGCACCGCGCAAACCGGTGGCGGCGCCCACCCTCGGGGTGCAGTTCACTGAAACCATGAAGGGCTTTTTCTCTACGGCGTTCACCCAGCCGCAGGGCACCGACCTGACGCTGTACGAAGCAGCGGCCAAACGTGGCAAGGCAGACAATTCGCCCATCGAGTTCACGCTGACCATCACCGCCGATGACCTCAATCGCCTGATCAAGGAGCCAGAACACGCCGCGACCATCGTTGGCACCCTCGATGCGCCGCTGCTCTCACCACAACCGCTGGTGGCCAGCAACGGGGTGTTCAATCTGTTCGAGCAATACCAGGAACAGGTCGGCGTGCGGCACATGAACTACGACATGAAACTGACCGCCGAGGACGGCAGCGACTATTACTTCAGCGCCTTCAAAACCGTGCCCGAGGACAACGGCGTGCTGAACATCTGGCACGACACCAGTACCCTCTATGTCACGCTTTACCACGGGCCGGACAAGACCGGCGCGGTGATCGGTTCGGGGGTGATGCACATTCTGCCGGCCGATTTCGCCAAGCAGATGACCACTATGAAAGTGCTCAACGCACGTAACGAGCGCGAACGGTTGGATGCCCTGGCACGGTTCGGCAAGTTCTTTGCCGGTATCCTGTGGGAGAGCTATGGCGGGGTGTTTGCCGGCGACATCTACTTCAACCCGGATGCGCCGCCGCGCATCAAGCGACCGCTGGACGCGCCGGCGCCGACGGTGCATTTCTTCGAGACAGAAGACAACGTCCAACTGCGTCTGACCCGTTACCAGGCGGGCAGCAAGGGCCCGGTGATGTTGGTGCATGGCCTGGGTGTGGGCTCGAACATCTTTTCCACCGACACTATCCATACCAACCTGTTGGAATACCTGTGCAAGCACGAGTACGACGTCTGGCTGCTGGACCTGCGGGTGAGCATCCTGTTGCCCGCCAGCAAGCGGGAATGGAACGGTGACCAAGTGGCCCAGTACGACTTCAAGGCTGCCATCGAGCAGATCCAGCAGGCGACCCTGGCCCGTGACGTGCAATGCGTGGTGCATTGCTATGGCGCGACGACCTTCTTTATGTCGATGCTGGCGGGCTTGCAAGGGGTGCGCTCGGTGGTCTGTTCGCAGATCGCCGCCGACACGGTGGTCGCCACCGCCACCGGTCTGAAGGCCGGCCTGCATCTGCCGGGGATGCTCGACGCCATCGGCATCAAATCACTGACGGCCTATGCCGACACCAAGGAGAACTGGTTCAACAAACTCTATGACAAGGCCCTCAATGGCTATGCCCGGATCGAGGCCCAGGGCTACTGCACCAACCCGGTTTGCCACCGCATCACCTTCATGTACGCCTCGCTGTATCGCCACGACACCCTCAATGAAACCCTGCACGACAACCTTCATGAGTTGTTCGGCGAGTCGAACATGCACACCTTCGAACACCTGGCGCTGATCGTGCGCAAGGGGCATCTGGTGGACTTCAAGGGCAACGACGTCTACATGCCGCATTTCGACCGGCTGAAATTGCCGATCTGCTTCATCAGCGGTGCCGACAACCAATGCTACCTGCCGCAGAGCACCCTCAAGACTTATGAACGACTGTGCGACATGCATGGCCCGCAACTGTTCAGCCGCCATGAAGTGCCGGGCTACGGCCATATCGACTGCATCTTCGGCAAGGACGCGGTGATGGATGTGTATCCGATCATCCTCGGACACCTGGAGAAGACGGCCCTGGGTTGAGGCCGGATCGAGTCGACTGTTTCGCGAGCAAGCCCGCTCCCACAGGGGTACGCGATCTCCTGTGGGAGCGGGCTTGCTCGCGAAGGCGGACTGAAGAGCACCGCACCTCATGAATAGGCCCAAGGAAAAAGGATGCCCATGAATACCTACATCCGCTGGTTCCAACGCATCATCTGGGTGGGGATCGTCATGAACATGGTCTTTGCGATTCCGGCGCTGTTCGCGCCGGCGTTGCTGACGTCCATGCTCGGCCTGCCCCCCGTGTTGTCCGATCCCTGGCTGGAAAACACCGGCATGTTGCTGGTGGGGATCAGCCTGTTCTACATGCCCTCCGGGTTCAATGCGCCGCGTTTCGTGATTCATTCGTGGTTGTGCGTGCTGTCGCGGCTGGTGGCGGTGGTGTTCTGGATCTACCTGATCAACACCAATAACCAGGGGCCTTTGTTCAAGCCGATGCTGATGGGCGACCTGACCATGTTCCTGGTGCTGGGGACCCTGCTGTACCTGGGCAGTCCGGTCGCTAATCGCCCGCTGGCCTTGCTTTGCGCCGGGTGGCGAGCGTGGCGCGCAGGTTGGGCGCAACGCTGGAAAAGCCATGGCTTCAAGGTGGGTGCGCTGGTCGTGGTGCTGGTGCTGGGATTCATCGGCTACCAGACCTGGTACCAGATGATACGAGAGGTGCCGCAACCGGACTTCAAGTCCGATGAGGACCATTACAAATACGCGGCCATCGGGCTGGGCATCGAGGCGCGGATTCCTTATTACCTGTTCGCCGTGCTGCCGCAGATGTGCCCGGAAAAAATGCCCAAGCCCGGTGGCTACGAGGTGTTCGGTTTCCTCTATGAAAACGGCAACGACCTGCCCATCGGGATGGCCAAGCGGCAGCTCGGTTATCCCACGGTAGAACCGAACTGCGCCTTGTGCCACACCGGTTCCTATCGGGCCAATGCCACTGACGTAGCGATCCCGGTCGCCAGCGCACCGGCCAATACGCTGCAACTGCAGGCCTTCCAGTGGTTTGCCTACGACTGCGCCAGTGACCCGAAATTCACCGTCGATGCGGTGATGGCGGCGATCAACGCCAAATTCCAGCTGGGCTTTTTCGAGAAGCTGTATAACCGCTACCTGATCATCCCGATGGCCAAAAGCGCGCTGATCAAGCAGAAGCAGGCCTACGCCTGGCAGAAGCTACGCCCGGCCCAGGGACCAGGGCGGACCGACACGTTCAACCCGACCAAGATGGTGGTGTTCGGCTTCCCGGATGATTCCACCATCGGCACCGTGGACTTGCCGCAGGTCTGGAACCAGAAACCCCGGGAGTCGATGTACCTGCACTGGGACGGCAATAACAACAAGATCCACGAGCGTAACTACGCCGCGGCCATGGCGGTGGGTGCGACGCCGGAATCGGTGCTGCCGCCGAGTTTCAACCGGGTCACCAATTGGCTGCTGGGCCACAAGGCGCCGGCCTGGCCGTTCGCCCTGGATCAGGCAAAAGTCGCCCAGGGCAAGCCGATCTGGGAGCAGAACTGCGCCGGTTGCCATGACTTCGGTCGCGCCGACACCGGGCAGGTCACCACCAACATCGACCAACTGGGCACCGATCCCCATCGCCTGAACTCCTTTACCACAGGGCTGGTATCGGCTTTCCACGGCTTCAAGAAACCGCCGTTCGACTTCGGCGCCTACCGCAAGACCCAGAGCTACAGCAACACGCCTACCGACGGTATCTGGTTGCGGGCGCCGTACCTGCATAACGGCTCGGTACCGACTTTGTGGGATCTGCTGCAGCCGCCGGAACGACGTCCGCAGGTGTTCTACACCGGCTCCGACATCTACGACCCGGAGAAGGTGGGCTTCATCACCAGTGGCGAGCAGATGAAAGCTTCGGCGGATTTCAAATACGACACCCGCCTGGAAGGCAATCACAACGGCGGCCACCTGTATGGCACGCAGCTGTCGGACGCCGACAAACGGGCCTTGATCGAGTTCATGAAAACCCTGTGACCCAGGGCATTGCGAAGGAGCGTTCACATGTCATTACTGCATCATCTGGAACATGAGTTCGACAAGGTCAAGGTCCGGTTGCACGGGTTGGTGACGCGCCTGGAAATGTCCTGGAAAAAACTCGTCAACGACCTGGAGCCCGAGGAGTTCCAGGCCATCGTCAAACTGTTGCAACGGGGTCATGACCAGGCCCGGCACGTCATCGAGCACGGTGACCTGCCGGATGACGAACCGGCCGTCCCATGGGAACTGGCCCACGGTCTGTCGATCCTGAAGATCGGCAACGCCACGCCCTTGCCGCAAAGCGAGGACGAATTGCCGACCCGTGTGCTCAAGGACGGCACCTTGTTGGGCTGTCGTAAATGGGAGTTGCTGGACCTGCTGTGGAGCGAGGCGCTGCTCAAATGGATCGAGAACCTGCGTCACCATGCGACCTTCGCGACCAATCCGGCTTTGGTGAAAATGGACAACGATGTCGTCCTGGCCATCGCCGGCGACTGGGGCACCGGGCCGTTCGACAGCCACGCCCCGGCGGTGGCCGTAGCCAATCAGATGCAGTTGGCACAAGCCGATTTCACCATCCACCTGGGGGATGTGTATTACGCCGGGACTCAGTCCCAGGAAGATGTCGACATGGCGGGCTGGCCTCAAGGCAAACATGGCTCGTTCACCCTCAATTCCAACCACGAGATGTACAGCGGCGCCCATGGCTATTTCAAGGAACTGGCGGCGCGCTTCCCCGTGCAGCAGGGTACCAGTTACTTTGCCTTGTACAACGACGACTGGCTGGTGGTCGGTCTGGACACCGCCTATGCCTCGGACGCCATGAACCTGTACATGGATGGCACGCTCAACGAGCAGCAGATCAACTGGATGAAAGGCCTGCCCATACGCAAGAAATTGATGGTGCTCAGTCATCACCAGGGCTTCGATATTTCCGGACACCACAAGACTGCGCTTTATCAGCCGGTGTGCGACGCCCTCGGGCGCGAGCCGGACTACTGGTACTGGGGGCATTTGCACAACGGCATCTGCTATGCGCCTCAAGGCGGTTTGCATGCACGTTGCGCCGGACATGGGGCGATTCCCTATGGCACCACCAGCGAGCTGAACGGGCACGCCCGGGTGCTATGGTCGGAGACGGAGTTGGCGGGGGATCCGGCATATCCGGAGCGGGTCTTGAACGGGTATGTGAGGGTGCGGTTGGTGGGGGAGAACATCGAAGAGACGTTCTATGGCGAGGATGGGTCGGTGCGGTGGTCTTCGAAGTGATCGGTGCTGCTTGAACCGTCTTCGCGAGCAAGCCCGCTCCCACACCGGATCTCCATTGCACTGAAGATCCCGTGTGGAAGCGGGCTTGCTCGCGAAAGCTTTTGCTTTTAGCCCTGGACCGGCACGCCCTTGAGGTACGGCGCCGGCTCAGCTCCCAGGTTGTTGAGCATACGCTCGCTGTACCAATCCACGAAGTTCACCACGCCGAACTCGTAGGTCTTGGAGTACGGGCCCGGCTGATAGGCGGTGGAGTTGATGCCGCGCTGGTTTTCTTCGGCCAGGCGACGGTCCTGGTCGTTGGTGGCGTCCCAGACCTGGCGCATGCGCTCCACGTCGTAATCCACGCCTTCGACTGCGTCCTTGTGCACCAGCCATTTGGTGGTGACCATGGTTTCCTGGGCGCTGATCGGCCACACGGTAAACACGATGATGTGGTCGCCCATGCAGTGGTTCCACGAGTGCGGCAGGTGCAGGATGCGCATCGAGCCCAGGTCCGGGTTCTTGATGCGGCCCATCAGCTTGGCGCAGCCCTGCTTGCCGTCCATGGTCATCGACACGGTGCCCTTGAGCAGTGGCATGCGCACGATGCGGTTACGCAGGCCGAAGCTCTTGTGGGCGTAAGGGATTTTCTCGGCTTCCCAGGCGGCGGCGGATTCGGCCACGTGGTCCTTGAAGGCCTGGTCGGCGCGTGGGTCGGTGACGTCGTCCCATTCCAACAGGGTCTTGAGCAATTCCGGGTGTGAGCCGCCGCAGTGGTAGCACTCGCGGTTGTTCTCCAGCACCAGTTTCCAGTTGGCTTTTTCCATCAAGGTGGTTTGCACCGCCACCTTGGTGTTTTCCATGTCGTACGGTTCCATGTAGTGGTTCAGCGTGGACAGGAAGTCATCGATGGGTGGTGGGTTTTCCGCCAGGCTGATGAAGATGTAACCGCCGGCCGTTTTCACGTTCACGGGCTTGAGGCCGTACTGCTTCATGTCGAAGTCGGCGCCCATTTCGGTGCCGGCGAACAGCAGGCGACCGTCCAGTTCGTAGGTCCACTGGTGGTAATGGCAGACCAGCTTGGCAACCTTGCCCTTGTCGCTGGTGCACAACCGGGAGCCACGGTGACGGCAGACGTTGTGGAACGCATGCACCACGCCTTCGGCGCCACGAATCACGATGATCGGGTTCTTGCCTACCTGCAGGGTCAGGTAGTTGCCCTTGGTCGGGATCTCGCAAGTCATGCCGGCGATCAGCCATTCCTTCTGGAAGATTTCCTGCATGTCGATGTCGAACAGGCGCTCATCGCAATAGAACGGCTGCGGCAGCGAGAACGTGCGCTCGCGTTCCTGCAGCATCTGTGCGGTGGCCTTGCGTGCGGGTTCCAGTGGATCGCCCAGGCTCAGGGTTGTAGTTACGTCCATCGTTTTATCCTCATGGCCATCTGTGTGGCCGGCGAAATATGGCTAATCGGTTGTGCTACGCAAGGCAGAAAACGTTGTTTGTCTGTTGGGGCGAGTGTGGGGCCGCGCAGGGCCGGAACCTTATCCATGGGCGACATGGCCCAATCTGTTCCCGACGCGCAAGCCCCGGTGGTTGGGGGCTGGTCGCGATAAGTACGTGGATGTCGCGAATAGGTAAACGACGCTCCCGGCGCCTGCGCACAATCGCCACCATGAAGGCCGGCAGTCGGCCGTGGAGAACAGTATGTCCAATAATTTCCTGAACCCGGTCACCACCCAGACCTGGGCCAATGGCCGACATATCGTGCGTTGCGTCAAAGTCATCCAGGAAACCTGGGATGTGCGTACCTTCTGCTTCATGGCCGACCAGCCGATCATGTTCTTCTTCAAGCCGGGGCAGTTCGTGACGCTGGAGCTGGAAATCGAAGGCCAGCAGGTCATGCGTTCCTACACTATCTCCAGCTCGCCGTCGGTGCCTTACAGCTTTTCGGTGACCATCAAGCGCGTGCCCGGGGGCAAGGTTTCCAACTGGCTGCACGACACCCTGCACGAAGGCCAGGAGCTGGCGGTGCACGGGCCGGTGGGGCTGTTCAATGCCATCGATTTCTCTGCCCCGAAAGTGCTCTACCTCAGCGGCGGTGTCGGCATCACGCCAGTGATGTCCATGGCACGCTGGTACTACGACACCAACGGCAACGTCGACATGGTGTTCATCCATAGCGCCCGCTCGCCCAAGGACATCATCTATCACCGCGAGCTGGAGCACATGGCGTCGCGGATCGACAACTTCAGTCTGCACCTGATCTGCGAGAAACACGGCCTGGGCGAGCCGTGGGCGGGTTATCGCGGCTACCTGAACCACAAGATGCTGGAACTGATGGCGCCTGACTTCCTTGAGCGCGAAGTGTTCTGCTGCGGCCCTACGCCGTACATGAACGCGGTCAAGCGCCTGCTGGAAAATGCCGGCTTTGACATGAAGCGTTATCACGAGGAGTCCTTCGGGGCCACGCCACCGGAAGCCCGTGCCGACGCGGTGGAACAGGCCGAACAGGCCGCCGAGGCACCGGAAGTCGATGCGGCGGACCTGCACCTGGTGGAGTTCACCTCCTCGGGCAAGAGCATTCGCGTGGCGCCGGGCGAAACCGTCCACGCCGCTGCTGCCAAGCTCGGCATGATGATTCCCAAGGCCTGTGGCATGGGCATCTGCGGAACGTGCAAGGTATTGAAGCTGGGCGGCGAAGTGGAAATGGACCACAACGGCGGGATCACCGAGGACGACGAGGCCGAGGGGTACATCCTGTCGTGCTGCAGCGTGCCAAAGGGGGATGTGCGGATCGAGTTCTGACGCTGGGGCGGGGCAGGGGAACGCGGAGCGTCCCCGGCTGCATTCCCACGCGGAGCGTGGGAACGATCAGCGGTCTTGAGTGTGTCTCTATTTAGTTGGACATGACTTCGCGAATATCCGCCGCCAATTCCCGCACTCGTGCTTCTTCGGTGTCCCACGAGCACATGAACCGCGCGCCGCCCTTGCCGATGAAGGTGTAGAAGCGCCAGCCGCGAGCGGTGAGGGCGGCGATGGCAGGTTCCGAGAGCTGCAGGAACACGCCGTTGGCCTGGACCGGGAACATCAGTTCCACGCCAGGAATGTCGCTCACCAGCTGTGCCAGCAATTGGGCGCAGCGGTTGGCGTGGCGAGCGTGCTTGAGCCAGGCGTCGTCCTGCAGCAGGCCGACCCAGGGGGCGGACAGGAAGCGCATCTTCGAGGCCAGTTGCCCGGCTTGCTTGCAGCGGTAATCGAAGTCTTCGGCCAGGTCGTGATTGAAAAACAGGATCGCTTCGCCCACCGCCATACCGTTCTTCGTGCCGCCGAAGCACAACACGTCCACGCCCGCTTTCCAGGTCAGGTCCGCTGGTGAGCAGCCGAGGAAGGCGCAGGCATTGGAGAAGCGAGCGCCGTCCATGTGCAGATTCAGCCCCAGTTCCTTGCAGGTGATGCTGATGGCGCGAATTTCCTCCGGTGTATAGACGCTGCCGACTTCCGTGGCCTGGGTCAGGGTCACGACCCGCGGCTTGGGGTAGTGGATGTCCTGGCGCTTGAGGGCGATCTCGCGGATCGAGTCGGGCGTCAGCTTGCCGTTTTCGGTGCGCGCCAGTAGCAGCTTGGAACCGTTGGAGAAGAATTCCGGCGCACCACATTCGTCGGTTTCGACGTGGGCGGTTTCCGAGCAGATCACGCTGTGGTAGCTCTGGCAGAGTGAGGACAGCGCCAAGGAGTTGGCTGCCGTGCCGTTGAACGCGAAGAAGACTTCGCAGTCGGTTTCGAACAAGGCTCGGAAATCATTCGCCGCGCGATGGGTCCACTCATCATCGCCGTAGGCGCGCTGATGGCCCTGGTTGGCTTCTTCCATGGCGGCCCAGGCTTCGGGACAAATGCCTGAATAATTGTCGCTGGCAAACTGTTGACTCTTGTCGGTCATGGCCTTGCTCCTTAGATAGAGAGTCCTGGGTAAAGAGATCCCTGGCGGAATTCCCGTGTGGGGAATCCCATGGTCCGGCGTGTTTGGGTCCACGACGCCGTGTTCAATGTTGGTGCGCACTTTACCCAAGATTAGGGGGGGAACACACCGGATGTTTCTGTCAGCAAATCACAAAGTCATCGAGTCTCCTCCCGCATGAACCAGCGCGACGGTGCCCTTGACCTGCTCAAGTGGCTGGCTCTGCTGGCGATGGTGCTCGATCATCTGCGATATGTCGGTTTCTCCGCCGATTGGCTGTATGTGCCAGGGCGTCTGGCATTCCCCTGGTTTTGCCTGGCGATGGCGGCCAATCTGGCGCGCAGCGGGTCGAGTGTTGATCGGGGGCGTTACCTGGGCTGGTTGCTGCTGTTCAGCGCCATCAGCGAAGTTCCCTACCGATTGTTCTTTCCCGATCCCGCGACCCTAAATGTAATGCCGACCCTGGTCCTGGGTTTGTTGGTCGCACGCGGTTGGCAGATTCCGACGCGGCAGGCGCGAATGCTGGCGGTAGCAGCGTTATTGTTGGCGGCGCTGTTCTCGTCGCGGCTGATGTTCGGGGTTTTCGGCGTGCTGCTGCCGCTGGTGATGTTGTTGGTGTTGCGCCGGCCCTGGTACCTGGGCTTGTTGCCAGGGATTGTGTGCGTGGCGGCCAATCAATGGCGGGTTCTGTATGGCGCGGCGTGGCTCGGCAACGAAGTCGCAGTGTGGGGTTTGCTGAGCTGCCTGTTTGCGCCAGGGCTCGGGCTGTTGCTTTTGCGACAGGCGGGTCGTGTTCGTCCCCCGGCGATGCGGCGTTGGGCTTATGCGCTTTATCCGGCGCATTTTCTGACGCTGCTAGCGGTTCGCCTGGCGGTGGCGTGATTCCGTGACGGGAGAGCCAGGCGCGTCCGTGCTTTTGAATGCATGTCGTAAACGCGCCGTTGCGTGGCGTCCATAGGCATTTGACCTGCCTGCGCCAGCCATACCATCGCATCCAAAGGGCACTGTCGAACGGGCGGTGCCTCACCAAGACAAAAGGCGCAATGACGCCGCTGGGAGAGACGCGATGTTCAGCAAGCAAGACCAGATCCAGGGTTACGATGATGCACTGCTGGCGGCGATGAACGCCGAAGAGCAACGCCAGGAAGATCACATCGAACTGATCGCGTCAGAGAACTACACCAGCAAGCGCGTCATGCAGGCCCAGGGCAGCGGTCTGACCAACAAATACGCCGAAGGTTATCCGGGCAAGCGCTACTACGGTGGCTGCGAGCACGTCGACAAGGTCGAGGCCCTGGCGATCGAACGCGCCAAGCAACTGTTCGGCGCCGATTACGCCAACGTCCAGCCGCACTCCGGCTCTTCGGCCAACAGCGCCGTGTACCTGGCCCTGCTGCAAGCGGGCGACACCATCCTGGGCATGAGCCTGGCCCACGGCGGTCACCTGACCCACGGCGCCAAAGTGTCGTCCTCGGGCAAGCTCTACAACGCAGTGCAATACGGTATCGATACCACCACCGGCCTGATCGACTACGACGAAGTCGAGCGCCTGGCAGTGGAGCACAAGCCAAAAATGATCGTCGCCGGTTTCTCGGCGTACTCCAAGACCCTCGACTTCCCGCGTTTCCGCCAGATCGCTGACAAGGTCGGTGCCCTGCTGTTCGTCGACATGGCCCACGTGGCTGGTCTGGTGGCCGCCGGTCTGTACCCGAACCCGCTGCCTTACGCCGACGTGGTCACTACCACCACCCACAAGACCCTGCGCGGTCCGCGTGGTGGCCTGATCCTCGCCAAAGCCAACGAAGAGATCGAGAAAAAACTCAACGCCGCCGTATTCCCAGGCGCCCAGGGCGGCCCGTTGATGCACGTGATCGCCGGCAAGGCCGTGTGCTTCAAGGAAGCGCTGGAGCCTGGCTTCAAGGCCTACCAGCAGCAAGTGATCGAGAACGCCCAGGCCATGGCTGGCGTGTTCATCAAGCGCGGCTACGATGTAGTGTCCGGCGGCACCGACAACCACCTGTTCCTGGTCAGCCTGATCCGTCAGGGCCTGACCGGCAAGGACGCCGACGCCGCCCTGGGTCGCGCTCATATCACCGTCAACAAGAACGCCGTGCCAAACGACCCGCAGTCGCCCTTCGTGACCTCGGGCCTGCGCATCGGCACTCCGGCGGTGACCACTCGCGGCTTCAAGGTTACCCAATGCGTGACGCTGGCCGGCTGGATCTGCGACATCCTCGACAACCTCGGCGACGCCGATGTCGAGGCCAATGTCGCCCAGCAAGTGGCGGCCCTGTGCGCGGACTTCCCGGTTTATCGCTGAGTCGGTTTTGGAGTAAATGACTATGCAACGCTATTCGGGCTTCGGCCTCTTCAAGCACTCTCTCAGCCATCACGAAAACTGGCAACGGATGTGGCGCACGCCCACCCCGAAAAAAGTCTACGACGTGGTCATCGTCGGCGGTGGCGGGCATGGTCTGGCGACCGCCTACTACCTGGCCAAGGAACACGGCATCACCAACGTGGCCGTGGTCGAGAAGGGCTGGCTGGGCGGCGGTAACACCGCGCGCAACACCACCATCGTGCGCTCCAACTACCTGTGGGACGAATCGGCCCACCTGTACGAACATGCGATGAAACTCTGGGAAGGCCTGTCCCAGGACCTGAACTACAACGTGATGTTCTCCCAGCGTGGCGTCTACAACCTGTGCCACACCCTGCAGGACATCCGCGACTCCGAGCGTCGGGTCAACGCCAACCGCCTCAATGGCGTGGACGGCGAGCTGCTGAATGCCAAACAAGTGGCCGAGGAGATCCCGTATCTGGACTGCTCGAAGAACACCCGTTACCCGGTGATGGGTGCCACCGTCCAGCGTCGCGGCGGCGTCGCCCGTCACGATGCCGTGGCCTGGGGCTTTGCCCGGGCGGCGGACGCCTTGGGCGTGGACTTGATCCAACAGACCGAAGTGATCGGTTTCCGCAAGGAAAACGGCGTGTG
This sequence comes from Pseudomonas sp. Pf153, assembly GCF_001269775.1. Lineage (NCBI taxonomy): Bacteria > Pseudomonadati > Pseudomonadota > Gammaproteobacteria > Pseudomonadales > Pseudomonadaceae > Pseudomonas > Pseudomonas sp. Pf153. Next base: position 87,432 of record NZ_LHVL01000029.1, read on the forward strand.
CATCGGTGTGGAAACCAACAAGGGCTTCATTGGCGCCAAGCGCGTCGGCGTGGTCACCGCCGGTAACTCCGGGCACATGGCCAAGCTCGCCGGCTTCCGCCTGCCGATCGAGTCCCACCCACTGCAAGCGCTGGTGTCGGAGCCGATCAAGCCGATCATCGACAGCGTGATCATGTCCAACGCCGTGCACGGCTACATCAGCCAGTCCGACAAGGGCGACCTGGTGATCGGCGCCGGTATCGACGGTTGGGTCGGCTACGGTCAGCGCGGTTCGTACCCGGTGATCGAACACACCATCCAGGCCATCGTCGAGATGTTCCCGATCCTCTCGCGCGTGCGCATGAACCGCCAGTGGGGCGGCATCGTCGACACCACGCCGGACGCCTGCCCGATCATCTCCAAAACGCCAGTGCCGAACATGTTCTTCAACTGCGGTTGGGGCACCGGCGGCTTCAAGGCCACCCCGGGCTCGGGCAACGTGTTTGCCGCCAGCCTGGCCAAGGGTGAGATGCACCCGTTGGCCGCGCCATTTTCCATCGACCGTTTCCACAACGGTGCATTGATCGACGAACACGGCGCTGCTGCCGTCGCCCACTAACAGGAGAAATCCCTATGTTGCACATCTTCTGTCCTCACTGCGGCGAACTGCGCTCCGAAGAGGAATTCCATTCGTCCGGCCAGGCGCACATCCCGCGCCCACTGGACCCCAACAGCTGCACCGACGAGGAGTGGGGCAACTACATGTTCTTCCGCGACAACCCTCGTGGTTTGCATCACGAGCTGTGGATTCACGCTGCCGGGTGCCGCCAGTACTTCAACGCGACCCGCGACACCGTGACCTACGAGATTCTCGAAACCTACAAGATCGGCCAAAAGCCGCAATTCACCGATAAGGCTGACAGTCCGAAAGCGGCCGCACAGGCTCTGGGAGAGAAGGTATGAGCCAGATCAATCGCCTGTCCAACGGCGGACGGATCGACCGCAACAAAGCGCTGAGCTTCACCTTCAACGGCCAGACCTACAAAGGCTTCGAAGGCGACACCCTGGCCGCTGCATTGCTGGCCAACGGCGTCGACATCATCGGTCGCAGCTTCAAGTATTCCCGTCCCCGCGGCATCTTCGCCGCCGGTGCCGAAGAGCCGAACGCGGTATTGCAGATCGGTGCCACCGAAGCCACGCAGATCCCTAACGTGCGCGCCACGCAACAGGCGTTGTACCAGGGCCTGGTCGCCACCAGCACCAACGGCTGGCCGAACGTGAACAACGACATGATGGGCATTCTCGGCAAGGTCGGCGGCAAGCTGATGCCGCCGGGCTTCTACTACAAAACCTTCATGTACCCGCAATCGTTCTGGATGACTTACGAGAAGTACATCCGCAAGGCTGCAGGCCTGGGTCGCTCGCCGACCGAGAACGATCCGGACACCTACGACTACATGAACCGCCACTGCGACGTGCTGGTGGTCGGCGCGGGTCCTGCCGGCCTGGCCGCTGCACTGGCTGCCGGTCGCAGCGGTGCGCGAGTGATCCTGGCGGACGAGCAGGAAGAGTTCGGCGGCAGCCTGCTCGATTCCCGTGAGAGCCTGGATGGCAAGCCCGCGACCGAGTGGGTCGCCGCGGCTGTGGCTGAATTGCGTTCGATGCCCGAGGTGGTGCTGTTGCCTCGCGCCACCGTGAACGGCTATCACGACCACAACTTCCTGACCATCCACGAGCGCTTGACCGATCACCTCGGTGACCGTGCGCCGATCGGTCAGGTGCGCCAGCGTATCAACCGTGTCCGCGCCAAGCGCGTGGTACTGGCGACCGGTGCCTGCGAACGTCCGCTGGTCTACGGCAACAACGACGTGCCGGGTAACATGCTGGCCGGTGCGGTGTCCACCTACGTGCGTCGCTACGGCGTGGCACCGGGCAAGAAACTGGTGCTGTCCACCAACAACGACCACGCCTATCGCGTGGCCCTGGACTGGTTCGATGCCGGCCTGCAAGTGATCGCCGTTGCCGATGCCCGCAGCAACCCTCGTGGTGCGCTGGTGGAAGAAGCACGAGCCAAGGGCATTCGCATCCTCACCGGCAGCGCCGTGATCGAAGCCCGTGGCAGCAAGCGCGTCACCGGCGCCCGCATCGCCGCCATCGACGTCAAGGCACACAAAGTCACCAGCCCTGGCGAGTGGCTGGACTGCGACCTGGTGGCCAGCTCCGGCGGCTACAGCCCGGTGGTCCACCTGGCTTCGCACTTGGGCGGCAAGCCGATCTGGCGCGAAGATATCCTCGGTTTCGTACCCGGCGAAGCGCCGCAGAAACGCGTGTGTGTCGGTGGCGTGAACGGCGTCTACAGCCTCGGTGATTCCCTGGCCGATGGCTTTGAAGGCGGTGTGCGCGCAGCCAGCGAGGCCGGTTTCAAGGCGGTGGAGGGCGTGTTGCCCAAAGCGCTGAGCCGTCATGAAGAGCCGACCCTGGCGCTGTTCCAGGTGCCGCACGAAAAATCCACCGCACGGGCGCCGAAGCAATTCGTCGACCTGCAGAACGACGTCACTGCCGCCGCCATCGAACTCGCCACCCGCGAAGGCTTCGAGTCGGTGGAACACGTCAAGCGCTACACCGCACTGGGCTTTGGTACCGATCAGGGCAAACTGGGCAACGTCAACGGCCTGGCCATCGCGGCCCGCTCGCTGAACGTGAGCATCCCGCAAATGGGCACCACCATGTTCCGTCCGAACTACACGCCGGTGACCTTCGGCGCGGTAGCGGGCCGGCACTGCGGGCACATCTTCGAACCGGTACGTTTCACCGCGCTGCATGCCTGGCATGTGAAGAACGGCGCCGAATTCGAAGACGTCGGCCAGTGGAAACGTCCTTGGTACTTCCCGAAAAACGGTGAAGACATGCACGCTGCGGTCAAGCGCGAATGCAAGGCTGTTCGCGAAAGCGTCGGCCTGCTGGACGCCTCGACCCTGGGCAAGATCGACATCCAGGGCCCGGATGCCCGCGAATTCCTCAACCGCATCTATACCAACGCCTGGACCAAGCTCGACGTGGGCAAGGCCCGCTACGGTCTGATGTGCAAGGAAGACGGCATGGTGTTTGACGACGGCGTGACCGCCTGCGTCGGCGACAACCACTTCATCATGACCACCACCACCGGCGGTGCGGCCCGTGTGCTGCAATGGCTGGAGATCTACCAGCAGACCGAATGGCCGGACCTGAAGGTGTACTTCACCTCCGTCACCGACCACTGGGCGACCATGACCCTGTCGGGCCCCAACAGCCGCAAACTGTTGAGTGAAGTCACCGACATCGACCTGGACAAGGACGGTTTCCCGTTCATGACCTGGAAGGAAGGCCTGGTGGGCGGCGTGCCGGCGCGGGTGTTCCGGATCTCGTTCACCGGTGAGCTGTCGTACGAAATCAACGTGCAGGCCGACTACGCCATGGGCGTGCTCGAACAGATCGTCGAGGCCGGCAAGAAGTACAACCTGACCCCGTACGGCACCGAGACCATGCACGTACTGCGGGCCGAAAAGGGCTTCATCATTGTCGGCCAGGACACCGACGGCTCGATGACTCCGGACGACCTGAACATGGGCTGGTGCGTGGGCCGTACCAAACCGTTCTCGTGGATCGGCTGGCGTGGCATGAACCGCGAAGATTGCCTGCGCGAAGACCGCAAGCAACTGGTGGGCCTCAAGCCGATCGACCCGAACGTCTGGCTGCCGGAAGGCGCGCAACTGGTCTTCAACCCCAAGCAGGCGATCCCGATGACCATGGTCGGCCACGTGACCTCCAGCTACGCGCACAACTCCCTGGGCTATTCATTTGCCATGGGCGTGGTCAAGGGTGGTCTGAAGCGCATCGGCGAGCGGGTGTTCTCGCCCCAGGCCGATGGCAGCGTGATCGAGGCAGAGATCGTTTCTTCGGTGTTCTTCGATCCGAAGGGTGATCGGCAGAATATTTAACACTCGAGCCCTGTGGGTGGGGGCGAGTGGGAGCAAAGCTTGCTCGCGATGCAGGCGACGCGGTAGCCGTCAGACCGCATTATCGTTCATCGCGGGCAAGCCTTGCTCCCACAGCCCCACACACCGGCAGGCCAAGCAAGATTCAAGACAGGTGCTCCATATGACCGCAGTCAACGTGTACCAACAACGCCCGACCACCGGGGCCAAGGCCGAGTCGTCGCTGCACCATGCCGACCTCGCCAGCCTGGTGGGCAAGGGTCGCAAGAACGCCAGCGTGATCGTGCGCGAGAAAAAACTCCTGGGTCACCTGACCATCCGTGGCGATGGTCATGATGCGGCCTTCGCTGCCGGTGTCCACAAGGCGCTGGGCATTGAATTGCCGGGCGCACTGAGCATCATCGTCAAGGGCGAAACCAGCCTGCAATGGATGGGGCCGGATGAATGGCTGCTGGTCGTGCCGACCGGTGAAGAATTCGCTGCCGAGAAGAAGCTGCGCGAAGCGCTGGGCGACCTGCACATCCAGATCGTCAACGTCAGTGGCGGCCAGCAGATCCTCGAGCTGTCCGGCCCGAACGTGCGCGACGTGCTGATGAAATCCACCAGCTACGACGTCCACCCCAGCAACTTCCCGGTGGGCAAGGCCGTGGGCACGGTGTTCGCCAAGTCGCAACTGGTTATCCGCCACACCGCGGAGAACACCTGGGAACTGCTGATCCGTCGCAGCTTCTCCGATTACTGGTGGCTGTGGTTGCAGGATGCGTCGGCTGAGTATGGGTTGAGCGTCCAGGCTTAACCAAAGCTGCACACTGCCCTGTGGTGAGGGATGCATCCCCTCGCCACAGGGTTTAGCCATAACGAACAGGAGTCACCGCAATGAGCCGCGCCCCGGATACATGGATCTTGACCGCCGACTGCCCCAGCGTGCTCGGCACGGTGGACGCGGTGACCCGCTTTCTGTTCGAGCAGGGCTGCTACGTCACTGAACACCACTCCTTCGATGACCGACTCTCGGGGCGTTTCTTCATTCGTGTGGAATTCCGCCAGCCTGACGGTTTTGCCGAGCAGGCTTTCCGGGCCGGCCTGGCCGAGCGGGCGCAAGCCTTCGACATGGTGTTCGAACTGACCCCACCCAACTACCGGCCCAAAGTGGTGATCATGGTTTCCAAGGCCGATCACTGCCTCAACGATTTGCTCTATCGCCAGCGCATCGGCCAGTTGTCCATGGACGTGGTGGCCGTGGTGTCCAACCACCCGGACCTCAAACCGCTGGCCGACTGGCACCAGATTCCCTACTACCATTTCCCCCTGGACCCGAACGACAAACCGGCCCAGGAACGGCAGGTGTGGCAAGTCATCGAAGAAACCGGCGCCGAGTTGGTGATTCTCGCCCGCTACATGCAGGTGCTGTCGCCGGAGCTGTGCCGCAAGCTCGACGGCAAGGCCATTAACATTCACCACTCCTTGCTGCCGGGATTCAAAGGCGCCAAGCCCTATCACCAGGCCTACAACAAAGGCGTGAAGCTGGTGGGCGCCACGGCGCACTACATCAATAACGACCTGGACGAAGGCCCGATCATCGCCCAGGGCGTGGAAGTGGTGGACCACAGCCACTATCCCGAAGACTTGATCGCCAAGGGCCGGGATATCGAAGGGCTGACGTTGGCCCGGGCGGTGGGGTACCACATTGAACGGCGGGTATTTCTCAACGCCAACAGAACGGTTGTCCTCTAGATTTCAGGACCGCTTAGCGGTCCATTCGCGGGCAAGCCCGCTCCCACAGGATTTTTGTCGACATACAGATCTCAGATCCACCAGCGATCCAAATGTGGGAACGGGCTTGCTCGCGAAGAGGCCGTTACAGACAACAAAGAAACAAGCCACTAGCAAAACCCGAGCAATCAACGCGCTGCCTGCCTGGGCATCGCAGTTTCATAAAAACAACAGCGAGGTGAAAGCATGTCCGGTAATCGTGGTGTCGTGTATCTCGGCCAAGGCAAGGTTGAAGTACAGAAAATCGACTATCCAAAAATGCAGGACCCGCGTGGCAGGAAGATCGAGCATGGCGTCATCCTGCGCGTGGTATCCACCAACATCTGCGGCTCCGACCAGCACATGGTACGCGGTCGCACCACCGCCCAGACCGGTCTGGTCCTGGGCCATGAAATCACCGGTGAAGTGATCGAGAAGGGCAGCGACGTCGAGAACCTGAAAATCGGTGATCTGGTGTCCGTGCCGTTCAACGTCGCATGCGGGCGCTGCCGTTCCTGCAAAGAGCAACACACCGGCGTCTGCCTGACCGTCAACCCGGCCCGTGCCGGTGGCGCCTACGGCTATGTCGATATGGGTGACTGGACCGGCGGCCAAGCCGAGTATGTGCTGGTGCCGTACGCCGACTTCAACTTGTTGAAACTGCCGAACCGCGACAAGGCCATGGAGAAAATCCGTGACCTGACCTGCCTCTCCGACATTCTGCCGACCGGCTACCACGGTGCCGTCACCGCCGGTGTCGGTCCTGGCAGCACCGTGTACATTGCGGGCGCCGGTCCGGTTGGCCTGGCCGCTGCAGCTTCGGCGCGCCTGTTGGGTGCGGCGGTGGTGATCGTCGGCGACGTCAACCCGGTTCGCCTGGCCCACGCCAAGGCCCAGGGTTTCGAAATCGCCGACCTGTCCAAGGACACCCCGTTGCACGAGCAGATCGCCGATCTGCTGGGCGAGCCGGAAGTGGACTGCGCCGTTGACGCCGTGGGCTTCGAAGCCCGTGGTCACGGCCACGAAGGCGTCAAGCACGAAGCCCCGGCCACGGTGCTCAACTCGCTGATGCAAGTCACCCGCGTCGCGGGCAAGATCGGTATCCCCGGCTTGTACGTGACCGAAGACCCGGGCGCGGTGGATGCCGCCGCCAAGATCGGTGCCCTGAGCATCCGCTTCGGCCTGGGCTGGGCCAAGTCCCACAGCTTCCACACTGGCCAGACCCCGGTGATGAAGTACAACCGCGCGCTGATGCAAGCGATCATGTGGGACCGTATCAACATCGCAGAAATCGTCGGTGTGCAGGTCATCAGCCTGGATGACGCACCGAAAGGCTACGGTGAGTTCGATGCCGGCGTGCCGAAGAAATTCGTGATCGACCCGCACAAGATGTTCAGCGCGGCGTAGTTGGAGGCAAGACGGGAAAAGGGCGACAGCGATGTCGCCCTTTTTATTTGTCCCTGGTTTTATAGTCGCGCAAGGCCGTGGCGTGTTCTGAATGACCCATCGTCATTGCTTCGTCAACGTCAACTCCCGGAAGAATACCTCGTCCCCATATTGGTCTCTCTCTGGATCTGCCTTGTACAAGCAAGTGTTTCCCGCGGGTGAGGGACCTATTAATCGCAGGTTGTAGTTCTTAATGTCTTCTGCATTATGAAAATACTGTCCCGACCAGGCATTTCCGTTTGAATCGACAGCGTCGTATTTATAGCCTTCATTATTGGGCGGTGGATTGTTTGCCGAGGCGAAGGAAGCCTTGAGATCATTTACCGCGGGGCAGGAGACTGCCGCGTGAACATTTCCCGACAAGCTTGTCGCCAAGAGCATGCAGGTCATCATGGTTTTGTACATGGCCCGTCTCCGTTGTTTATTGTTATCAGATGTTCCTGGTTGGGCTTGGTCTTGCCTACTGTCGACACTGACAGTAGGCAAGACCAAGAAGTGATAACTCAGCTGTTTCATATAGAGGCACGCTTGGGCAGTGGCGAGTGATCAGAAGCTCACGTTGAAATAATCGGCATCGATTAGCGCGCATATCCTGGGCTCGTGGCTCTCGCATCGGTTTTCGGCCCATTGCGAGAATGAAGATTCCTGGAGCTGAATATATTCCAAGGTCAGGTTTATCTGGCCGTACCTGCACGTAAGGGATGCTCGTCGTGTCGCTTGCCCGTTCTCGTTGATCTCATGAGGAGCGTATTCGGCGCCGTTGAATTTCAATGAGTTCGGATCGACGACGTCTACGAGGCTTTCGCTCGCCCATTCATGTTCATCCGGGATGTCCACCGAATAAACGTCTTCCACGGCTCCGACGACTTTATGAATGTCGGTAACGGCAGGACAAATTATTTCGCCGGCATGAACATAGCCGTTCAACAACATGAATAGTCCCGCGCCCCCAGCCAGTATCTTATGCATCTTCAAGACTCCGTGGCTCGATTCAATCCTATGGTCGCGATTACGGCGGGACGGGCTACTGTCAATGCTGACAGTTATTTATGTCAATTTTGAATTATTAGTGGATATTTATGACGAATTGGTTATAACCGCTTCCTTTTTTCGTAGCTGTCGGCTGCGTCCGATAGTTGTGGAATCGTTTTCTGAAACAGGCATGGGAATTGGTGAGGAGCGACTGGGAACAATTCCTGCCTACCCCCGTCCAACCCACGATTTCGCGCCATCCCTTGGGTGGCTTTTCATGCTCCAGAGGACGTTCGGGATGAAGGTTTCACGCGGTTTTGCACTGTCTTGCCTGCTGTCGTTGGCAGCCAGTCCGGCCTTCGCGCAGTTCAACCTCAATGACGCGGTCAACGCAGTGGCGGCAATTCAGGGAAATCAGGGGGACGGTGCTGTTGCGGCGGCGCCAGAGGCCGCCGGGTTGCTCAATACATTGGGATCGGAGCTGAACATCACGCCGGAGCAGGCTATCGGGGGGGCTGGTGCAATGTTGGGGCTGGCGAAGAACCGCCTCAGCGAACCGCAGTTTTCCGAGTTGAGTAAAAGCGTGCCGGGCCTGGACCAGATCGCCGGCAATAACCTCATTGGCGGGCTTAACGGCTTGGGCGGCCTGCTGGAGGGAGGGGCGGAAAAGAACGCGCTGCTCGACGGCCTGCTGGGCAACGTCAAGGACTTCAATGACCTGAACAACACCTTCAGCGCCCTGGGCATGGACAGCGGCATGATTGGCCGGTTTGCCCCGGTGATCCTGGAGTACCTCGGGCAGCAGGGCGTGGCCAGTTCGTTGCTGCAGAACCTGGGCGGTATCTGGGGCACCGGCGCCGGTATCTGATCAGCCGCGCTCGTTGCGCAAAGCGACGATGCGCCGGTCTTTTTCGGTCCAGAGCTGGTTGACCCAGTCCTGGACGTGCTGGCGAAACACCGGATCGTTCTCGTAGTCGCCTTGCCACAGTGCCGGGTCCAGTGTCCGGGTCTGGATGTCAATGATGACCCTGGGCACTGCGCCGCTGATCAGATCCCAGAAACCGGGAATCCGATCCTGCGGGTACACCACCGTCACATCCAGAATCGCGTCCAGTTGTTCACCCATCGCCGCCAGTACGAACGCCACGCCACCGGCCTTGGGCTTGAGCAGGTGGGTGAAGGGCGATTGTTGCTGCTGGCTTTTGGCGGCGGTGAATCGCGTGCCTTCGAGGTAGTTCACAACGGTGACGGGTTGACGCTTGAACAGCTCGCAGGCCGCCCGGGTAATTTCCAGGTCCTTGCCGGCCAGTTCCGGGTTCTTCGCCAGGAAGGCCTTGGTGTAGCGCTTCATGAACGGGTAATCCAGCGCCCACCAGGCCAGGCCCAGGAATGGAACCCAGATCAGCTCTTTCTTTAGGAAGAATTTGAAGAACGGCGTGCGCCGGTTGAGGGTCTGGATCAGGGCGGGGATGTCCACCCAGGACTGGTGGTTGCTGATGACCAGATAAGAGGTGTCGCCGCGCAGGTCCGCGCCGCCGCGGATGTCCCAGCGAGTGGGGATGCACAGGGCAAAGATCAACTTGTCGATTTCGGCCCAGGTCTCGGCGATCCACATCACCGCCCACGAGGCGTAGTCGCGAAAGCGCCCGGGCAGGATCAATTTGAGCAGTGCGAACACCATCAACGGCCCGAACAGCACCAGGGTGTTGAGCAACAGCAGCAGGGTGACGAAACAGCCGGTGAGCAGGCGGCGCATAAAGGACTCTTGAAAACAGATAGGCGGGCCATGATAAGCAGCTTCGGCCGACAGGCCAAATCCGCCGTAGACGATTGTTTCACATCGTTTTGGGTAGGCTGTGCTCCCGACGTAATGAAACCAATGGCCAGGCCATGGTCTAAAAGCCACCTCACACAGGAAGCTCTATGACATGAAATCCTTCCTCGCCCTGTTTTCCCTGATAACCCTTCCAGTGTTGGCCGCCGAGCCGACCCTGTACGGGCGCTACGAATATATTGCGCTGCCGGAAATCGGCGGCGAAGTGCTCAAGGCCAAGATGGACACCGGCGCCCTGACGGCCTCGTTGTCAGCCAAGGACATCGAAACTTTTACCCGCGACGGTGATGATTGGGTGCGGTTCCGCCTGGCCACCAAGGATGCGAGTAACAAGCTCTACGAGCACAAAATCGCACGGATCAGCAAGATCAAGACCCGTTCCGAAGAAGACGAGGACGAAGACGAGAAAATCGCTCCCAGCAAGCGTCCGGTAGTCGAGCTGGAGATGTGCCTGGGCAACATCAAACGCACCGTGGAGGTCAACCTGACCGACCGCAGCAGCTTCAATTACCCGCTGTTGATCGGTGCCAAGGCCATGCGCGAGTTCGGTGCGGCGGTGAACCCGGCCCGACGTTTCACGGCGGACAAGCCTGACTGCTGATTTCCCCGATTGACGTGCCCCCAGGGTTGGGGCACCGTTCCGGCAACTTTATTGTCGGGCTCGCAAGACATGCCTCATATTCTGATTGTCGAAGACGAAGCCGCCATTGCCGATACGCTGGTATTTGCGCTGCAAGGCGAGGGTTTCGACACCACCTGGGTGAGCCTTGGCGCAGCTGCATTGGAGCACCAGAAAAACACCCCGGCGGACTTGATCATCCTCGATGTGGGCCTGCCGGATATCAGCGGTTTTGAAACTTGCAAGAATCTCAGACGTTTCAGCGAGGTTCCGGTCATCTTTCTGACAGCTCGGGATGGCGAGATCGACCGGGTGGTGGGGTTGGAAATCGGTGCCGACGACTACGTGGTCAAACCCTTCAGTCCTCGCGAGGTGGCGGCCAGGGTCCGGGCAATTCTCAAGCGGGTGGCGCCCAGGCCTGCCGCGGAGCCGGGCATGGCCTTGTTTCAGGTGGACAGTGATCGGGTGCAGATCAGCTACCGCGGTAAACCGCTGAACCTCACTCGCCATGAATTCCGCTTGCTGAACTGCCTGCTGGAGCAACCGGAGCGGGTCTTCAGTCGCGAACAATTGCTCGACGCCCTGGGCGTGGCCAGCGATGCCGGCTACGAGCGCAGCATCGACAGCCACATCAAGAGCGTACGCGCCAAGCTTCGCCTGGTCAGGGCCGAGGCTGAGCCAATCCAGACTCACCGCGGCCTGGGCTACAGCTACAGTCCGGGGCACAGCTGATGCCGTTGGGGATCCGGATTTTCCTGGTCTATGTGCTCTTTATCGGCCTGACCGGGTATTTTGTGCTCGGCACGGTGATCGAACAGATCCGCCCCGGGGTGCGCCAGTCCACCGAGGAAACCCTGGTGGACACGGCCAATCTGATGGCCGAGATCCTGCGGGACGATTTCAAGGCCGGCACCCTCAACCAGAATCGATGGCCCCAACTGCTCAAGGCCTATGGTGAGCGCCAGCCGGCGGCGACGATCTGGGGGTTGCCGAAGAACCAGGTCAGCCATCGTATCTACGTTACCGATGCCAAGGGCATCGTGGTGCTCGACTCCAGCGGCGTCGCGGTGGGCCAGGACTACTCGCGCTGGAACGACGTCTACCTGACCCTGCGCGGCCAGTATGGCGCTCGCTCGTCCCGTAGCATCGCTGATGACCCGGCCTCCTCGGTGATGCATGTCGGTGCGCCGATCCGCGATAACGGTCGGATCATCGGCGTGGTCACCGTGGCCAAGCCCAACAGCTCGTTGCAACCCTATATCGACCGCACGGAGCGGCGATTGCTGCTCTATGGCGCGGGGCTGATCGGCCTGGGCCTGGTGCTCGGAGCCCTGCTGTCCTGGTGGCTCAGCTCGGCGCTGCGCCGTTTGACGCGCTATGCCCAGGCCGTCAGCCAGGGGCAACGGGTGGAGGTGCCGCATTATCGCGGCGGCGAATTCGAACAGCTGGCCCATGCCCTGGAGCACATGCGCACGCAGCTCGAAGGCAAGGCGTATGTCGAGCGTTACGTGCATACCCTGACCCACGAACTCAAGAGCCCGCTGGCGGCTATTCGCGGCGCCGCCGAGCTGCTGCAAAGCGACATGCCGGCAGCCCAGCACCAACGTTTCGTCAGCAACATCGACAACGAAAGCGTACGCATGCAGCAGCTGATCGAGCGACTGCTCAACCTGGCCCAGGTCGAACAGCGCCAAGGGTTGGAGGACGTCGTCGCCGTGCCGCTGGCCGCGTTATTCGATGAGTTGCTGGAGGCTCGGGGTGGTTGGATCGAGCGTCGTCAGTTGAACGTCGAATGCCGCATTGCCCGTGACCTGGTCCTGACCGGGGAAGCCTTTCTGTTGCGCCAGGCCCTGGGCAATCTGCTCGACAACGCCTTGGACTTCACACCTGCCAATGGACTGTTGCGCCTCAGCGCCGAGCGTATCGGCAGCCGTGTCGAAATCCGGTTGTTCAACCTGGCCGATCCGATTCCCGACTACGCCCTGCCACGCCTGAGCGAGCGCTTCTACTCCTTGCCACGCCCTGACAGCGGTCGCAAGAGCACCGGCCTGGGGCTCAATTTCGTGGAGGAAGTGGTGCAGTTGCACGGCGGGGAGTTCGGGATCGGCAATGTCGAGGGTGGGGTGGAGGTGGTGTTGCGGTTGCCTTGAAATTCCGCGGTGCGGCCTTCGCGAGCAGGTCCCGTACAGTCTCCACACAATCTCCACATTCACCCCATAAACACCCCACACAAGCTCGCCAGACTCTCCCCATTCGAACAGGGAGAGCCCCACATGAACCGCAGTCTCGCCATAAAACTGGGCATGATCGCCTTATTGATTCTCTTGCTGATGATCCCGCTGCTGATGATCAGCGGGCTCATCGATGAGCGCCAGTCCCTGCGTGATGGCGTGTTGCAGGAGATTGCCAGCAGTTCCAGCCACAGCCAGCAGCTCATCGGGCCGATGATTGTGGTGCCGTTTCGCAAGGACGTGCGGGTCTGGAACACCAACGAGAAGACCGGTGTGCGTTTCCTGGAAACCGTCGAGCATAAGGGCGAGTTGTATTTCCTGCCGGAGCAATTCGAGCTCGACGGTCAGGTCCGGACCGAAACCCGTGCCCGGGGTATTTACGAGGCGCGGTTGTTCCATGCTGCGAGCCGGATCGATGGCCGTTTCAAGGTGCCCGAGCGCTTTGGTCTGTCAGCCAAGGAAGTGGCCGATTACCGCTTCGACGAACCCTACCTGACCGTGGGCATCAGCGACATCCGTGGCATCGAGAATGCCCTGACCATGACGCTCAACCAACAGACCGTCGATTTCCTGCCCGGCTCGCGGGTTGGCTGGCTGGGGCAGGGGGTGCATGTGCCGTTGCCGATGGTCAACGGCCAGAATGTCGCCGAGCTGACCTTCGGTTTCGACCTGAGCCTGCAAGGCACTGGCGAGCTACAGATTTTGCCGGTGGGCAAGACCAGCAAAGTGCACTTGAGCGCCGACTGGCCGCACCCCAGCTTCATCGGTCATTACTTGCCGACCAATCGCGAAATCAACGAGCAGGGTTTCAGTGCCGATTGGCAGACTTCGTTCTTTTCCACCAACCTCGAAGAAGCGCTGGCGGACTGTGTGTCGAGCGAAGGCTGTGAAACCTTCCGCAGCCGGGCCTTCGGGGTGAGCTTCATCGATCCGGTGGATCAGTACCTCAAGAGTGATCGGGCGATTAAATATGCGCTGCTGTTCGTGGCCCTGACCTTTGCCGGTTTCTTCCTCTTCGAAGTGCTCAAAAGCCTGGCGGTGCATCCGGTCCAGTACGCGTTGGTGGGCGTGGCGCTGGCGTTTTTCTACCTGTTGCTGTTGTCACTGTCGGAGCACATCGGCTTTGCCCTGGCGTACCTGTTGTCGGCCAGTGCCTGTGTGCTGCTGATTGGATTCTATGTGTGCCATGTGCTGCGCAGCGTGAGCCATGGCCTGGGCTTCTCGGCGGGGCTGGCGGCGCTGTACGCCTTGCTCTACGGCTTGCTGAGCGCCGAGGACTACGCGCTGTTGATGGGCTCGCTACTGTTGTTCGGCCTGTTGGGGGTGTTCATGGTGCTGACCCGCAAGCTGGACTGGTACGGAGTGGGGGCCAAGCCTGCTGCCGCAATGACCTTCGATCTGGGAGAGGTGAAATGAGTCGGTCGTTGGGGTTGCGTGAGGATCAGCGGTTGGGGGAAGCCCTGGTGGCGCTGGTTTGCGGGTTGTTTCCTTTGGATCCGTGTCGGCCCGTTCGCGAGCAAGCCCGCTCCCACAGGGACGGCGCAGATCCTGTGGGAGCGGGCTTGCTCGCGAAGAGGCCGGATCGGTCAATGCAGATCTAGACCCTGGGCACCGTCTCCACCATCGAAGGCCGCAAGCTCACCTCGGCAAACCAAGCCGCCAATTGCGGATTGTGCTTGCGCCATTCCAGGTCCGGATGGCGCAGGTCCAGGTAGCCCAAGGCACAGGCCACGCTGATGGACGCCACATCGAAATGGCTGGCCAGTTCTGCAATGGCTTCGGCTTCGAGCACGCCCAGGGCGCGGCGGATCTTGTCCCGTTGCGCATCGAGCCATTCGTCCCAGTGTTTTTCCGTGGGACGCAGGGCGGTTTCGTAGCGGATCATCACCGCCGCATCCATGATTCCGTCGGCCAGGGAAGCCAGGGTCAGGCGCCGCCAGCGGGCCGCGCCATCCCGGGGAATCAGCGGATTGCCGACGTGCTGGTGGTCGAGATAGTCGAGGATGACGCGGCTGTCATGGATCACGCTGCCGTTCGCCAGGCGCAAGGCCGGGATCTTGCTCAACGGGTTGTCATCGATGAGCGCCCGATCCGGCTTGACCGGCGTGAGCTGGCTGAGTTGCAACGCCACGCGATCCTGCTGGCCGGTTTCGTGCAGCAGCACCAGGACCTTGCGAACGAAGGGGGAGGCGGGGTTGTAGAACAGCGTCATGCTGGGTGTGGACATGGCAGCGTCTCGGTCAATGGGACTGGTTGCGCAGCATAGCGCGTTACCTTGGGCTCAAGGCAAATGGGACACGCCGGATGACTCAGCGACGGGGGACCAGTCCCCACATCGCCAATACGCAAGGAAGGCCCAGCCCCAGCCAACTCACCGCGTCCCATGGGCCGTCGCCCAGCAATGCGCTGAACAATCCGGCCGCGCAAAGAGCGCCGATGGCAATGGGCGCGCCGAACACCTTCCAGAAACTCGACTGCCGGGGTTTCATGAGGCGACCTCCGCGCCAACGGTTGCCCGTCTGGCTGCTTTGCGCCGCACTACCCACAGATAAACACCGCTGCCGAGGACGATAATGGTCAATACGTCGAGGGTCGCCCAGAAAATCTGCATGGGCCTGCCGCCGTAATCGCCGAAATGCAGGGGCAGGGACAGGCTCATGACGTCCATGTACCAAGGCCGCTCGGCCACGGCGGTGACCTGCAGGGTGCTGGCGTCGATCAATACCGGTGTGAGCAGGTGGGAGGTCAGGTGGGTGTTGCCTTTCATGAACACGCCATAGTGATGCTGGCTGGAGAACAGCGTGCCGGGGAATGCGATAAAACTGGGCTCCATGCCTGGCGCGGCTTCCTTGGCGATGTCGAGCAGGTGGGTAGCCGGCGCCAACTGAGTCAGCGGCGGAGCGTTGCGGTAGGGCTCGACCATCGCGCTGAGGCTGTCGTTGCGCCAGGCCGCAATGATCAGGTCGGCACAGGCGGCAATGACTCCGGTGACGCCTACGGTCAGCGCCCAGACCAGCGTGACCACGCCGATCAGGTTATGCAGATCGAGCCAGCGCAGGCGGGTGGATTTGTCCTGGCGCACCGTGGCGAACTTCAGGCGCCGCATGAACGGCAGGTACAGGACCACGCCGGAAATGATGGCAATCACGAACAACAGCCCCATGAACGCCAGCAGCAGCTTGCCGGGCAACCCAGCGAACATGTCCACGTGCAGGCGCAGCATGACCATCATGAAGCCGCCATTGGCGGAAGGCATTTCCAGGGCTTCGCCAGTGCGCGCATCGAGCATGAAGGTGTGGGAGGCGTTGGGCTCGGTGTCCGGCGTCGGCGCCATGATGGTAATGACGCCGTTGGGTTCGTCTTCGTCCCAGCCAAAATACTGGACCACTTCATCCGGACGATGGGCCTTGGCTTTTTCCACCAGTTGCTGAAGGTCCAGGTGTGGCGTGTCGACGGGCATCTCCCGGAACTCGGGAGCATCGCCCAGCAAGTGTTCGATTTCATGATGGAAAATCAGCGGTAACCCGGTGATCGCCAGCATCAGCAGGAACACCGTGCAGATCAGGCTGGTCCAGGTGTGGATGAACGACCAGCGGCGGATGGTTTTGCTTTTCATGAAGGATCCGGATGCAAAAGGGACCGGCCGTGGCGAGAGGAAAATCCCTCGCCACGGCCGACCCTCGAAAGGTTTGCCGCAAAGGCTAACCGATTACCATTTGTAATTCACGCTAGCAACGACGTTGCGTTGGTCGCCGTAGTAGCAATAGAAACCGTCGCAAGTGGACAGGTAGTCCTTGTTGAAGATGTTCTTCGCGTCCACCGCCACCGTAACCCCCTTGAGGGTCTTGTTCAGGCGGCCCAGGTCGTAATGGGCCGAGGCGTCGTACACGGTGTAGGAGCCGACATGGCCCCAATCGGTGTTGGTGGTATTGCCATAGGTGTCACCGACATAACGCACGCCTGCTCCCACGCCGAAGCCATCCAGCAGGCCGTTGTGCCAGGTGTAATCGGCCCATGCGGTGGCCTGGTTGCGCGGCACCTGGGCCATGCGCTTGCCTTTTTCGGCTGCGGTGCCTTTGGTGATTTCGCTGTCGTTGTAGGTGTAGGAACCGATGAGTTTCAGGTTGTCGGTTACGTCACCCGACGCTTCCAGCTCCAGGCCTCGGATCTGGACTTCGCCCACCTGGCGGGTGATGTTGTTTTCGCTCACGGCGTTGTTCTTCTGGGTCAGGTCGAACACTGCGGCGGTCAGTAACGTCTTGGTGCCAGGGGGCTGGTACTTGATCCCGGCCTCGTACTGCTCACCCTCGGTCGGTTTGAACGCATCGGTGCTGTTGACCGTCGAGCCGGCCGCGGCCTGGAAGGACTGGGCGAAAGAAATGTAAGGTGTCACGCCGTTATCGAAGACGTAGCTCAGGGCGGCGTTGCCGCTGAATTTCTTGTCCCGCTGAGTGTTGGTGACGTTGTTCAGGTTGTGGAACTCGGTGCCGGTATGGATCCAGTCTTCACGACCACCGAGGGTCAGGCGCCAGTTGTCCAGGGCCATCTGGTCCTGGATGTAGAGGCCGGTCTGGTTGGTCTTCTGGTTGTAGTCATACATGGTGAAGTACTGGACGTTGGAGAAATCCTGTCCGTAGATCGGGTTGTGGATGTTGCTGGTCGGCACACCGTTTGAGCCCCAGTCCCAGCGCGCATTGCTGTTCGAGCGCTGGTGATCCAGGCCCAGCAGCAAGGTGTGGCTGAGAACGCCGGTTTGGAAGTCGGCCTGGAAGTTGTTATCCACAGCGAACTGGCTGATGTCTTCATCGATGACACTGGCGCTGCGCTTGATGGTGCCATCGGCGCTTACCGCCTCGTCAGGCCCCGCTGGCCAGAATTGTCCGCCAGCGGAGATGCCCTGGGTCTCCAGGTCGCTCTTGGTATAGCGCAGGTTCTGGCGGAACTGCCAGGTATCGTTCAGGCGATGTTCGAACGCGTAGCCGAGTGCGTAATAGGTGCGGTCATAGAATTCCCACTCCGGATCCCCCAGGTTCTTGTGATGGGAAATCTTGCCCGCCGGTGAAGACAGCTTGGTGCCCTGCAATGGCAGGAATTGCCCGGTAATGCCGGTGTCGTCGCGGGTGAACTGGGACAGCAAGGTCAGGCGAGTGTCGTCGTTGATGTTCCAGGTCAGGCTCGGCGCGAGGTTGTAGCGCTTGTCCGGAATGTGATCGACCTGGGAATTGCTGTCGCGCACGGTGCCGCTGACCCGATAAAGGAACTGGCCTTCGTCATCGACCTTGCCGGTGCTGTCGAAATTGATCTGCTTGTGCTCGTAGCTGCCGGCCTGTACTTCCACTTCATGACTGCTCTCGGCCTGTGGGCGACGGCTGACCATGTCCAGCATGCCGCCCGGTGGCGTCTGGCCGTAGACCGAGGAGGCCGGGCCGCGCAACACGGCGATGCGTTCCAGGTTCCAGGTCTCGATTTTCGGCGTCACGTAGTTGCCCTTGGGCAATGGCAGGCCATCGAGGAACTGGGTCGGCACGAAGCCGCGTACCAACAACCAGTCGTTTCGCGAGTCCGAGCCGTAGCCGCTGCTCTGCACGCCAGCGGTGTAGCGTAGGGCATCGTTGAGGTTGAGGACGGAGCGGTCTTCCATTTGCTGGCGCGTGACCACGGAAACCGAGCGTGGCAGTTCGACAATCGGAGTATCGGTCTTGGTGCCGGCGGCGGTGCGGGTGACCGCATAACCTTCGGTCGGGCCCCACGCGGTTTCTCCGATACCGGCGCCGATCACGCTGGTTTCCGGCAGGGCCATGACGCCTTCGGGCACGGCGGCCAGGCTGTAGGTGCCGGCGCTGCTCTGTTCCAGTTGCAGGCCGGTGCCGCGCAAGGCTTCACGCAATGCGCCGATGGCATCGAACTGGCCCTGGACCGGAGCCGAATGCTTACCCGAAACCAGGGAAGGGTTCAGACTCAAGGCGAGGCCGGCCTGGCTGGCAATCTGGTTAAGGGTGCTGGCCAATGGCGCGGAAGGCAGGTTGTAGGCGCGCACGCTGGAAGCCTGTTCGGCTGCCAGCAACGGGCCGCTGGCCAACGGGGCGGCAAAGGCAATGGCAACGGCCAACAGGCTGGGGCGCAACAGGGTGTCTAGCGGACGGGACATACGGCGACTCCTGAATGGAAATATTTCTCAATTGCCTGGATGCCGGATGAAAATTGAAAAGTGATAGGGGTGGATGAAAATAATTTAGATTCAGGTCTGGATTTTTGTGGGGAGGCCAAGGGGCCTCTTCGCGAAGACGGCTTGCCTGACAGAAAGTCCTCTCAGGGCTTGACCCCAGTCCTCGGCCCCACCTTCACCCACCACCGTGTGTGATGCTCGATCTGCACCGGTAAGGTCGGCAGCAGCGCGGCCAGGGCCAGGTCGGTGTCGTGCAGCGGGAAGCTGCCGGTGATGCGCAGGTCGGCCACCTGTGGCGCAACGCCCAGGTAGCCACGGCGGTAGCGGCCCAGCTCATCGACCAGGTCCCCGAGGCGGGCGTTGTCCACCACCAGCATCCCTCGGGTCCAGGCATCGGCGCCGAGGGGCAACGCCTGCGTCGATCCGAAGCCATCGCGACGCATCAACACTTGCTGACCTTCGCGCAGGATCTGTTCCTGCGCCGATGCCTGGGGATGGGCCGCCACGGCGGATTGCAAAACACTCAGGCGCGTGGCGTCTTCTTCGCGCTTGACCAGGAACCGTGTGCCCAGGGCACGCAGGCTGCCTTCGCGGGTTTCGACGATGAACGGACGGGGGTCGTTGTGGCCGGTCTCCACCAGGATCTCGCCTTCCTGGAGGACGATGCGCCGTTGCTGGTCGTCGAAGCGCACATTCAGCGCGCTGTGGGTGTTGAGGTTGATCAGCGTGCCATCGGCCAGGCGCAAGGTGCGCTGTTCGCCGGTGGCGGTGCGCTGGTCGGCCAGCCAGTAATCCAGCGGCAGGAAACGCTCCCCGGCGAACAGTGCCAGGCCGATGACCGCGACAATACTGGCCAGGCCGCTGCCTGCCTTGCGCAGCCGACGCCGGATGCTCACTCTCGATTGCAGCAGCGCGGCCCGTGCGGGGCCGCTGGCAACACTGAAACGCTGATCCAGCATGCCCAGTTGCTGCCAGGCCCGGGCATGTTCTTCGTCGGCGGCGTGCCATTGCGCGAACGCCTCGCGATCCTGAGGGCTGCCGCTGCCTGAATCCAGGGACAATTGCCAGGCGATGGCCGTATCCAGGACTTTGGAGGACACCGGTTTGGAATGGGCCGGGCTCATGTCGGCTCTCCATACAATGCGATGTAGCACTGGCGCATACCCTGGGCCAGGTACTGACGCACCCTCGGAACCGAAACCCCCAGGCGCTCAGCGATCTCGGCATGGCCGAGGCCGTCGAGGCGGTTATAAAGGAAGGCGGCCCGGGCCTTGCTCGACAACTGGCCGAGCAGACGATCGATGTGCTTGAGGTCTTCGAGGATCAGTTGCTGTTCTTCCAGCGACGGCTGTTCGTCTTCGGGAATCAGCATCAGTTCGGTGAGGTAAGCCTGTTCCAACGCCGCCCGACGGAAGTAATCGAACAGCAGGCCCTTGGCGATGGCAACCAGGAATGCCCGGGGTTCGCGGGGAGTCTTGAATTCCTCGCGGCCCAGCAGGCGCACGAACGTATCCTGGCTCAAATCCTCCGCCCGCTGTGGACAAGCCACGTTGCGCCGCAACCAACTCAATAGCCAGCCGCGATGGTCACGGTACAACGCACCAACCAGATCACTGTGGGGGCCAGGAATTGAGGACACGGAGTATCACCGATGTTTTAAGTAACGAGAATTGTTCGCGATTGTGGCAGAGGCGGGGGCGGGAAAGCAATTGGCGCTGGTCGGGTGGTGTTGCACATCCTGCATGAGGGCCGGCCCCTTGTGGGAGCGAGCCTGCTCGCGATGCGGACAACCCGGTATGCCTGTCGGACCGGGGCGATGCCATCGCGAGCAGGCTCGCTCACACAAGCGCTCCGTGTTCGTCAGCTCAGGTCAAAGCGAAGGGGCCTGTTGTCGCCGTTTCCATTGGCCCAGGCGCTGCTGCAGGTCCAGCGGACTCTGGATTTGTTGCTGGCGAGCGCGGCTGAACAGGATCAGCGCCAGCTCGGCGGTGGCCAGCGCGTCGGCGCTGGCGTTATGGCGCTCCTGCACCTCAAGCTTGAACCAGCCGATCCAGTCGTCCAGTCCCGCTTTGCGCAGGCTGGCCTGGGGGCACAGCATCGGCGCCAGGTCCGCCACATCCAGGAACGGATGCTGCAAGCGGTAACCCAGGTAATCCTTCAAGGCCCGTCCGAGCATGTGGGCATCGAAGGGTGCATGAAAGGCCATCAATGGGCTGTCACCCACAAACTCCATGAACGCCAACAGCGCCTCGGCCGGATCGCTGCCGGCGGCAATCGCGCTGGGTGCCAGGCCATGGATCAACACGCTTGGCCCCAGTTTTTCCTTGTCACACTGCAGGGTGCGTTCGAACTGCTGGCTGAAGTCGATGGCGCCGTCTTCGATCACCACGGCGCCGATGGACAACACCTGATCCTTATTCAGATTCAGGCCGGTGGTTTCCAGGTCCATCACCACCCAACGCTGTTCTCGCAGGATGCATTCACCCAGGGGCGAGGGCACGGGCAGGTTTTCCAGACGCCGCTGCAAGGCGTCCGGCAGCAGGGGCGGGGCCGGGCGCAGCCAGGAAAACAGGTTCACAGCTGATACCTCAGCGTCAGGCTGCTTTGTAAGCGCTGGGCCTGGCGCAAGGATTCACGCAGGATGCGACGGTCCAGATGGTTGAGGTTGTCGGGGTCGACGCGGTTGGAATAAGGCAGGTTTTCGCGGGTCTGCAATTGGTGTTGTTGCATGCGGGTCTGCTGGATGAAGTGATAGGCCTCTTCATAGGCCGCGCCATCAAGCGCTTCAATCACGCCCTTGGCAACCAGTTGCCGCAGGCGTTCCAGCGTGTTGTTGGCCTCGATGCCATTGGCCAGGGCCAGCAGGCGGGCCCCATCGACAAAGGGGGTCAGGCCCTGCACTTTCAGGTCGAGGGTGGCTTTTTCACCATTCTTGCGACTCAGCACGAAATCCCTGAAGCGTCCCACTGGCGGTCGGTGACGCAACGCGTTATCGGCCATCATGCGTTGAAACAGGCGATTATCGGCCACTTGGTCGAGTATCTGTCGGCGTAATTGTTCACAACCCTGCTCATCGCCCCACACCACCCGCAAATCGAAATAGATGCTCGAGCCCAGCAGGTTTTCCGGCGTCGCTTCGCGAATGAACGCCGCGAAGCGACGGGCCCATTCGGCACGGGACAGGCACAGTTCCGGGTTGCCGGCCATGATATTGCCTTTGCACAGGGTGAAGCCGCAGAGCGCCAGGCTCTGGTTGATCTGCTGGGCGATGGGCAACAGGAGGCCACGAATCTGCGCCGCATGGGCCGCATCCCGGGCTTCGAAAAGAATGCCGTTGTCCTGGTCGGTGTGCAGGGTCTGTTCCCGACGACCTTCACTGCCGAAACACAACCAGCTGAACGGCACGCCCGGGTCGCCTTTGTCAGCCAGGGTCAGCTCGATGACCCGGCATACGGTGTGGTCATTGAGCAAGGTGATGATATGGGTGATCTGGGTTGAAGATGCACCGTGGGCCAGCATGCGCTCCACCAGTTGGCCGATTTCACCGCGCAGGCTGACCAGGTTCTCTACGCGTGGAGCGTTGCGAATGGTCCGTGCCAGGTGAACCAGATCGACCCGTTGCAGCGAAAACAGGTCGCGCTCCGACACTACACCGCACAGACGATGCTCCTTGACCAGGCAGACATGGGCGATGTGGCGTTCGGTCATGGCGATGGCGGCGTCGAAGGCACTGTGATCCGGTGTCAGGTAAAACGGTGTCTGGGTCATGTGCTCGGCGATGGCTTGGGAAAAATCCCCGGTACCGTCGGCCACCACATGGCGCAGGTCGCGCAGGGTGAAGATCCCCACCGGCGCTTTCTGTTCATCCACCACCACGATGCTGCCGACCTGCTGCTCGTGCATCAGCTTGACCGCTTCACGCAGCGGCGTCTGCGGGCTGCAGCTGACCGGATGACGCATCGCCAGCTCACCCAGGCGTGTGTTGAGCGAGTACTGGGTGCCCAGGGTTTGCGCGGACTTCTGTTGGACTTGTTGGTTGACCTGGTCGAGCAGGCTGCTGACCCCGCGCAGGGCGAAATCCCGGAACGGGCTGGACAAGGCGAACAACTTGATGAAGGCCTGCTTGTTCAACTGCAGGCAGAAGGTGTCTTCACCTGCCCTGTGCTCGGTTCGGGTAGCCCGTTCGCCAAGCAATGCAGCGAGGGGAAAACACTCGCCGGTGGTGATCTCGAACGTAGTCTCGGTGCCACCCTTTGCCGAATGCGGGCGTTCCCCTACCACCCGGCCCTGCTTGACGATGTAGAAATGCTCCACCGGGCCGTCGGCCGGTTTGATAATGGTTTCGCCCGGTGCGTAGAAACGTAGCAGGCATTGTTCCACCAGATAAGCCAGGTGAGCGTTTTCCATCTGGTTGAACGGGGGGAAGCGCTGGAGGAACTGCAACGTGCCCTGAATGTTCTGTAACACCGCGGTTTTCCCTGCCTGGATGAAGGCGTCCGCTTTTTTCATAACCATTGCGCAATCTTTTTTGAATTGTTGTGGTCGGATCTGTTCCCCATGGTCGACCTCTGCGAGTGGAGTGCCCATTGGACGTAAGTCTAGGTCCCGACGTTGCGCCGGAATGACGGAACCATCCCACCCAGGACGCTGAAAAAAACTTCATCAAAGTTTCTTGGAAAAAAATCCGACGAAGTGCACA
This sequence comes from Pseudomonas sp. Pf153, assembly GCF_001269775.1. Lineage (NCBI taxonomy): Bacteria > Pseudomonadati > Pseudomonadota > Gammaproteobacteria > Pseudomonadales > Pseudomonadaceae > Pseudomonas > Pseudomonas sp. Pf153. The sequence continues at coordinate 111,104 of NZ_LHVL01000029.1, forward strand.
TTGAAGCGCTGCCGAACGATGTCTGACCACTGTGCCAGGGGATCGATTTATAGAACGTAGAGAGCACCATGTCCGACCACGATATTTTGAGTGATGCCGAGCGCGAGGCGCTGAGTGCCGTCATGCTGGAACCTGACCTGCCGCCGCAGCGCGTCCTGATTGTCGATGACGATAAGGACGCCCGCGAGCTGTTGTCGGAAATCCTGGCATTGGACGGCATCCACTGCATGACTGCGGCCAGTGGTGAAACCGCGCTCAAGATGTTGGAGACCAAGCCGTCGATCGGGTTACTGATCACCGACCTTCGCATGGGCAATGTCGATGGCCTGGAACTGGTTCGCCTGGTGCGCGAGTCGGAGCGCGCCGCGCTGCCGATCATCATCGTGTCTGGCGATGCCGACGTGAAAGACGCCATCGAGGCGATGCACCTGAGCGTGGTGGATTTCCTGCTCAAGCCCATCGATACGGAAAAGTTGCTGGGGTTGGTCAAGCATGAGTTGGGGATGGATCTCTAGCCAGTTGTAGTGATTTTTACCAAAGCTTCCTCGCACAGGAACTGTGCAAATAAAAAGGGCCCTGATCGCAAGATCAGGGCCCTTTCTTAACGCTACCACTCAATCACAGCCCATTGGCTGCCTTGAACTGGCGGCGACGACGATGCAGCACCGGCTCGGTGTAGCCGTTGGGCTGCTTGGTGCCTTCGATCACCAGCTCGACCGCCGCCTGGAAGGCGATGTTGCTGTCGAAGTTCGGCGCCAGCGGACGGTACAGCGGGTCGCCGGCGTTCTGACGGTCCACCACTGGCGCCATGCGCTTGAGGCTTTCCATCACCTGATCCTGGGTCACGATACCGTGGCGCAGCCAGTTGGCGATGTGCTGGCTGGAAATGCGCAGCGTCGCACGGTCTTCCATCAGACCGATGTCGTTGATGTCCGGCACCTTGGAGCAACCCACGCCCTGGTCGATCCAGCGCACCACATAGCCGAGGATGCCCTGGGCATTGTTGTCCAGTTCGTTCTTGATCTGCTCCGGCGTCCAGTTCGGGTTGACGGCCAGCGGGATGGTCAGGATGTCGTCCACCGAAGCGCGAGCGCGCTTGGCCAGTTCGGCCTGGCGGGCGAATACGTCGACCTTGTGGTAATGCAATGCGTGCAGGGCGGCGGCGGTCGGCGATGGCACCCAGGCGGTGTTGGCGCCGGCCATCGGATGGGCGATTTTCTGTTCGAGCATTGCGGCCATCAGGTCGGGCATGGCCCACATGCCTTTGCCGATCTGCGCGCGACCTTGCAGGCCGGTGCTCAGCCCGATGTCGACGTTCCAGTTTTCGTACGCCGCGATCCACTTCTCGGCTTTCATGTCGGCCTTGCGCACCATCGGGCCGGCTTCCATGGAGGTGTGGATCTCGTCGCCGGTACGATCGAGGAAGCCGGTGTTGATGAACACCACGCGCTCGCTGGCAGCCTTGATACAGGCCTTGAGGTTGACCGTGGTACGGCGCTCCTCGTCCATGATGCCGACCTTGAGGGTATTGCGGGGCAGGTTCAGTACGTCTTCGATGCGGCCGAACAGCTCGTTGGTGAATGCCACTTCTTCCGGACCGTGCATCTTCGGTTTGACGATGTACACCGAGCCGGTACGGCTGTTGCGCCGCGATGTGTTGCCATTGAGGTTGTGGATCGCCGCCAGGCTGGTGACCAGGCCATCGAGAATACCTTCCGGCACTTCGTTGCCATCCTTGTCGAGGATCGCGTCGATGGTCATCAGGTGACCGACGTTGCGCACGAACAACAGCGAACGCCCGTGCAGCGTCAGGCTCGAACCGTCGACGGCAGTGTAGGCACGGTCGGGGTTCATGGTCCGGGTGAAGGTCTGGCCGCCCTTGGCGACTTCTTCCGACAGGTCACCCTTCATCAGGCCGAGCCAGTTGCGGTAGATCACCACTTTGTCGTCGGCATCGACGGCGGCGACCGAGTCTTCGCAGTCCATGATGGTGGTCAGTGCGGCTTCCATCAGGATGTCTTTGACGCCAGCGGCGTCGGTCTGGCCGATCGGGGTGGTCGCGTCGATCTGGATTTCGAAATGCAGGCCATTGTGTTTCAGCAGGACGGCGGCCGGAGCCGAGGCATCGCCCTGAAAGCCGATCAGTTGCGCATCGTCACGCAACCCGCTGTTGCTACCACCCTTGAGGGTGACGACCAATTTACCGTCGACGATTTTATAGGCGGTGGAGTCGACGTGAGAGCCGGCCGCCAGGGGGGCCGCTTCATCAAGGAAGGCGCGGGCAAAGGCGATGACCTTGTCGCCGCGTACCTTGTTGTAGCCTTTGCCTTTTTCCGCGCCGTCGGCTTCGCTGATGGCATCGGTGCCGTACAGCGCGTCGTACAGCGAACCCCAGCGGGCGTTCGAGGCGTTGAGGGCGAAACGGGCATTCATCACCGGCACCACCAGCTGCGGGCCGGCCATGCGGGCGATTTCGTCATCGACGTTTTGAGTCGTAGCCTGGAAATCCGCCGCTTCTGGCAGCAGGTATCCAATGTCTTGCAGGAAGGCTTTGTAAGCCACGGCGTCGTGGGCCTGGCCGGCACGGGCCTGGTGCCAGGCATCGATGCGTGCCTGGAAATCGTCGCGTTTGGCGAGTAGGGCTTTGTTCTTCGGCGCCAGGTCGTGGATGACCTTGTCGGCACCGGCCCAGAACACGTCGGCGGTGAGGCCGGTTCCGGGAATGGCTTCGTTATTTACGAAGTCGAACAGGACTTTGGCGACCTTAAGGCCACCGACTTGAACGTGTTCAGTCATTGCTTGCCTCACTCTGCTCAGCTATTTCGCTTTTCAGCTCTTCGATTTTGACAATGAAGCCTCGGGACATTTAAACCACAAACCCCGGAACCCGTACATGCCATCACTGGCGGCGGGATAGTAAGCCTTGCGGATGGGCTTTTCAGGGATGCGACTGCGCCTTAAGCAGACATCGGTCCAACGTTATGTAGTGCGCGCCGAGGCATACTACATGATCACTTGCGGTTGTGAAAATTAGACTAATTGCGTCGTTCCGCGACCGACTAAAGCAGTACAGTCACGACGAAGCACGAGATGTTCTCAAAAAATGTATGGATTGTTCCATATAAATCTTTATGGTTGTACACGATTTGTACTTGTCACAGGTTGGAACTGCTCTGCCTATACTCTTGCTTCCACAACAAGAGGGCTGCGCCATGGACCATCTCGTGATTACCGTTTTCGCTCCGGACAAGCCGGGGCAGGTCGAGCGCATTGCCCAGTGCATTGCCGAGCATGGCGGTAACTGGCTGGAAAGCCGCATGTCGCACCTGGCCGGGCAATTTGCCGGGATCCTGCGCCTCAGTGCGCCGGCCGAATCCCACGCCGAGTTGATCGAAGCCCTGCAGGAACTGTCGACCCATGGCATTCGAGTGCTGATCGCTGAAAGTGCGGTTGAAGAGTCCTGCACCTGGAAACCCATCGCCATGGAACTGGTGGGCAATGATCGCCCGGGTATCGTGCGGGACATCACCCGATTGCTGAGCGAGCAGGGCGTGAATGTCGAGCGGTTGGTGACACACGTGCGCCCGGCGCCGATGAGCAGTGAATTGCTGTTCCATGCCGAGGCCATCCTCGGGGTGCCCTTGACCCTGTCGCTGGATACCTTGCAAGAACGTCTGGAAACCCTTGCCGACGAGTTAATGGTGGAACTCAAGTTCAGCGATGAAGGGTAAGGCCGGTTATCCAAGGAAAAACTGCGCCTGCCTGTGGATAACCTGTAGAGACTTGACGCCAGGCCAGGTCCGCCGTGCCTTGCCGGGTACTGATCAAAAAATCACCATTTTTCAATGGCTTGTGCACAAACGGCGGGGATCACGCTGTGGATAACCTTGGGAAGGATCTGCGCAGGCCACGTCGGACGTGGCCTGTATAGGGTTGTACGATTTTTGATCAGCTGCGCCGCCGCATGCTGACTACTGCATCGATGCTGTACACGGCGAGCCCGGCCCAGATGAACAGGAACGCCACCAGCGTGCTGGACGACAGGTGTTCACCGAACAACAGCACAGCGAGCATCAATACCAGTGTTGGTGCGATGTACTGCAGAAAACCCAATGTGGTGTAGGGCAGGTGCCGCGCGGCGGCGTTGAAGCACACCAGGGGCACCAGGGTTACCGGACCGGCGGCCACCAGCCACCAGGCTTCGGAGGTGGTCCAGAATGCCGCTTGGGCGCTGTTGGCCGTCGGGTTGAACAGCAACCACGCGATGGCAATCGGCACCAGCATCCAGGTTTCCACCACCAGCCCAGGCAAGGCCTTGACTGGCGCCTGCTTGCGGATCAGCCCGTAGAAGCCAAAGCTCAGCGCCAGCGCCAGCGACACCCAGGGCAGGCTGCCCACTTGCCAGACTTGCTGCGCCACGCCGACCGCCGCCAGCCCCACGGCCACCCACTGCATGCGTCGCAGCCGTTCGCCCAGGATCAACATCCCCAGCAATACGTTTACCAGGGGGTTGATGTAATACCCCAGGCTCGCTTCGAGCATCCTTCCATTGTTCACCGCCCATACATACGTCAGCCAGTTGGCCGCGATCAGCGTACCGCTCAGGGCCAGGATGGCCAGGCGGCGCGGGTTGTCGCGCAGTTCACGCCACCAGCCCGGATGCTTCCAGACCATCAGCAGCGCCGCGCCGAACAGGGCCGACCACAGCACCCGGTGGATAATGATCTCCACGGCGGGCACGCTGGCGATGGCTTTGAAATAAATGGGGAACAGTCCCCAGATGATGTAGGCACTCAGGCCCAGGATATAACCGCGACGCGGGTTGGCGGCTTGCATGCAGAATCCTTGCTTAGGCAGCTAACAAAAGAGTGATTGTAAGGAGAATTGTCGGGTTGTGGGGTGAGGGTTATTGAAGGGAGCGATGAAAAAAACTGTAGGCTGCTCGCTCCCGCAAGGGGCTGTGGTGGTTTTCAGAACAGCTTCAACGGCTCCTCATTGAGCGCCGCCAGTTGCTCGCGCAACGCCAACACCTGGTCGCCCCAGTAGCGTTCGCTACCGAACCACGGGAAGCTGCGAGGAAAGGCCGGGTCGTCCCAGCGGCGCGCCAGCCAGGCGCTGTAATGCATCAGGCGCAGGGCCCGCAGGGGCTCGATCAAGGCCAGTTCCCGTGGGTCGAAGTCATGGAATTCCTGGTAACCGTCCATCAATTCCGACAACTGTCCCAGGCATGCCTGGCGATCGCCGGCCAGCATCATCCACAGGTCCTGCACTGCGGGGCCCATACGGCAATCGTCCAGATCGACGATGTGGAAGATTTCGTCGCGGCACATCATGTTGCCGGGGTGGCAATCGCCGTGCATGCGGATGTTCTTATGGGGCGTGGCGGCATAGATCTCTTCGACGCGCTTGAGCAGATCCCGGGCGACCGACTCGTAGGCCGGTAGCAGACTGCTGGGGACGAATCCGCTCCCCAACACCGTAGCCAATGAATCATGGCCGAAGTTTTTCACTCCCAGTGCTTCGCGATGCTCGAACGGACGACTGGCGCCCACGGCGTGCAAGCGCCCGAGTAACTGCCCGAGACGATAGAGCTGGTCGAGGTTGCCCGGCTCCGGTGCACGACCGCCGCGACGGGGGAACAGAGTGAAGCGGAACCCGGCGTGTTCATGGAGGCTGGCGCCATTGTGGACCAGTGGCGCAACCACCGGCACCTCGCAGTCGGCCAGTTCGAAGGTGAAGCGGTGCTCTTCGAGAATCGCCTCGTTGGTCCAGCGTTGAGGGCGGTAGAACTTGGCGATCAGCGGCTCGCCGTCTTCGATGCCAACCTGATAGACACGGTTTTCATAACTGTTGAGGGCCAGCACCCGGGCGTCGCTGAGAAAGCCGATGCTTTCAACGGCATCGAGTACGAGGTCGGGTGTGAGGGTATCGAAGGGATGGGACATGCTGACTCCTGCTCAGCGGCAGGGCTGCCGCGTCCGACCCAGCATGGTAGCGCAAAGCAGACAGGATTGATTGGCGAGACTGATGATCGTTCCCACGCCGAGCGTGGGAACGATCAAAAGGTTCAACGGGCGCCGATGACTCCGCCGTCTTCCCGGGTAATCACCATCACCGAGGAGCGTGGCTTGCCATTGGGCTGGTGCTCTGGGAATGTCGAACCGCCGTTTTCCCCAGGGTGCTGAATCCCGACGAACATGGCCTTGTAGTCCGGCGAGAAACTGATGCCGGTCACCTCACAACCCACTGGCCCGACCATGAAACGGCGAATTTCGCCGCTGTCCGGATCGGCGCAAAGCATCTGGTTGTTGCCCATGCCGGCGAAGTCCCCGGTGTTGCTGGAGTCGCCGTCGGTTTGAATCCAAAGCCGTCCGCCCTTGTCGAAACCCAGGCCATCGGGGCTGTTGAACATGTTCTGCGGGTTGATGTTGGACGAACCGGCCTTTGGCGTACCGGCATGGACGGTCGGGTTGCCGGCGACCACGAACAGGTCCCAGGAGAACGTCTTGGACGCATGATCGTCGCGGTCGGTGCGCCAGCGCAGGATCTGGCCATAGACGTTCTTGGCCCGAGGGTTCGGCCCACCGACCGGCTGACCGTCTTCGCCGCGCTTGGAGTTGTTGGTCAGGGTGCAATAGACCTGGCCATCTTTCGGACTGACCACGATCCACTCGGGACGATCCATGCGCGTGGCGCCGACCGCGCTGGCAGCCAGACGTGCATGAATCAACACCTCGGCCTGATCGGCGAAACCGCTGCTGGCATCGAGGCCATTCTTGCCATGGGTCAGCTCGATCCACTGGCCCTTGCCCTTCGGATGATCCGGATTGCCGTCGCCGGCATCGAAGCGCGCCACGTACAAGGTGCCATGGTCCAGCAGATTGCGGTTGGCTTTGGCATTGCGGTGGTTGATACGTTCACGGCTGACGAACTTGTAGATGAACTCGCCACGCTCATCGTCGCCCATGTACACCACGGCGCGACCGTCGTTGGTCTGGGCCAGGGCGGCGTTCTCGTGCTTGAAGCGGCCCAGGGCGGTGCGTTTGACCGGCGTGGAGTCCGGATCGAACGGATCGATCTCCACGACCCAGCCATGACGGTTGAGTTCGTTGGGGTTCTTCGCCAGGTCGAAGCGTGGGTCGTGCAGGTGCCAGTTGATCTCGCGACTGGCAACGGTGGCGCCGTAGCGCTTCTGAGCTTCATCGAACTGCAGATCGGCTTTGCTGCTGCCGAAGCAGTCGGTGAAGTTTTCTTCGCAGGTCAGGTAGGTGCCCCACGGTGTCATGCCGTTGGCGCAGTTCTGGAAGGTGCCGAGGACCTTCTTGCCGCTCTTGTCGGCGCTGGTTTTCATCAGTTCGTGTCCGGCAGCCGGGCCGCGCAGGCGGATCGGCGTGTTGCCGTGGATCCGCCGGTTGTAGCGCGACTCCTGGACGAACTGCCACTGGCCGCCGCGACGACGCTGGATCTCGATCACCGACACGCCTTCGCTGGCCTGGGCCTTGCGCACGTCTTCGGCCGACTGCGGCTGGCCGCCGTGGGCAAAGAGGTAGCGATAGTTGGTGTACTCGTTGTTGATCGCCATGAGCGCCCGGTTGTTGTCACCAGGGAAGGGGAACAGGCTCATGCCATCGTTGTTGTCGCCGAACTGCATTTCCTGGGCCCGGGCGGTGCCATTACCGCTGGGGTCGAAGGCCGGTGCATTTTTTTGCAGCGGCTGGCCCCAACTGATCAGCACCGAGGATTTATAGCCCGGCGGCAAGGTGATGGTATCGGTGGTGGTGGCGGCAATGCTGTCGAAGCCCAGCAGGCGGCTGTTGCCTTCGCTCACGGCGGCGGCCAGGACGCTTCGGCTCAACAGGTTGCCACCCAGGAACATCGCCGCGCCGCACAGGGCGCCGGCGCTGATGAAGCTGCGTCGGCTCAGACCAACGATTTTTTCCAGGTCGGTGGATTGGTTTTCTTCTAATAGGCTCATCTCAGGCTCCCTGCTGGTTTTGGCAGTCACCTTAAAGGGGGTCGATGAAACTATTGTTGCAACCCGCTACAACGGTGTGCCGAGCAGCACATTCGTCGGCGAAAACGCCACGTGTACTGGCGACCCGGCGTCCAGGTGCCGGGTCTGCAACTGAAGCGGCTCGGCCAGGGCGCAGAGGGTCTGGCCATTGGGCAGGCCGATGCGTACTTCACTGGGACCGCCGCTGGCATTGGCGATGTGCTCGATCACACCTGGCAGCACGTTATTTCCCGATTCCGGCGTTTGCCCGACGGGAAACAATTCCAGCCAGCCGGCCTTGATCAGGGCAACCACCTCGGTGCCAATGTCCAGTTCCAGGCGCACGGTGCTGTCGTGGGTGATCTGCGCATCGACCATCAGCCCTCGCGCCAATTCCAGGCGTATCCGGTCGTTGTGGCCCTGGGCCTCGATGCACAGGACTTTGCCATGCAGCTGATTACGGGCGCTGGTGCGCAGCATCAGGCGGCTCAGCAGGCCGAGGTCGCCGGCGTCTTCGCTCGCCTGCAGCAACTGCGCTTGCAGAGTTTGTAAACGCTGGTACAGGCGCAGTACGCGCTGGCCTTCTTCCGACAACCGGGCGCCGCCACCGCCCTTGCCACCGATGCTGCGTTCCACCAGCGGTTGGTCCGCGAGATTGTTCAGCTCGTCGATGGCATCCCACGCGGCCTTGTAGCTCAGGCCCGCACTCTTGGCTGCTCGAGTGATCGAACCTTGTTCGGCGATGTGTTGCAGCAAAGCGATGCGTTGAGGGCGCCGGACGATGTGCTGGGTCAGAAGCGTGGGTAGTGACATGGCGTAGAAATATGCACGGGAATGAGTGAATGGAACTTGGCGCCTCGGCCGCTGTGCGTCAAGTCGCTTCGCCGGGTTTTGGCGTGCGGGCCAGGCAATAAACATCCACTCGTGCTGCGCCGGCGTCGAGCAGCAATCGGGCCAGGGTCTGGGCAGTGGCGCCGGTAGTCAGCACATCGTCCACCAGCGCCAGGTGACGGTCGCGTACCTGGGCGCCGGGCATCATGGCGAAGGCGTGACGCAGGTTCCGGCGTCGGGCCCTGGCGTCGAGCGCCTGTTGCGCCGGGGTGTCGTGGATGCGCCGCAGCAGATGTTCCTCGCAAGGCATCTGCAACGAACCGCTGAGCCAGCGAGCCAACAGTGCGGCCTGGTTGAATCCCCGCTGGCGCAAGCGCCGCGCAGCCAACGGCACCGGTACCAACGCGTCGGGCCGTTCCAGGCCTTCATTGAAATGATGTTGCAGCGACTGCGCCAGCAGTTCGCCCAGCAAGCGGCCGAGGGGCCATTTGGCCTGGTGCTTGAATCGGGTAATCAAGCTGTCCACCGGGAAATCATAGACCCAGGGCGCGAGGACCCGTTCGTAGGCCGGTGGCTGCACGACGCACTGTCCGCACCGCAGGCCGGCCATGGGCAGCGGCAGGGCGCAGCGACTGCATTGATCGCCCAGCCAGGGCAATTCACTTTCGCAAGGTGTGCACAGAGGGAGTGCTGTATCGGTGGTTTCGCCGCATAAGAGGCAGAATTGTTTATTTTTTAGCCAGATGTAAACCGATCCTTCGTGTTGCGGTTGACAGCTCATGACTCTTCCTTAAATATGCCGAACATCCGTGTCGCGCCTGTGGGTATTGCATTGCCCAGGCGCCAGCCAAGCATAATCAAGGAATTGCCCATGAGCGCCAGCACCACTGCCAACCTGCGTCATGACTGGTCTTTGGCCGAAGTCAAAGCACTCTTCGTCCAGCCCTTCAATGACTTGTTGTTCCAGGCGCAGACCGTGCACCGCGCGCACTTCGATGCCAACCGCGTCCAGGTTTCCACGCTGCTGTCGATCAAGACGGGCGCTTGCCCGGAAGATTGCAAATATTGTCCGCAATCCGGCCACTACAACACCGGGCTGGACAAGGAAAAGCTGCTGGAAGTGCAAAAAGTCCTGGAGGAGGCCGCGCGCGCCAAAGCCATTGGTTCGACCCGTTTCTGCATGGGCGCGGCGTGGAAACATCCATCGGCCAAGGACATGCCTTACGTACTGGAAATGGTCAAAGGCGTGAAGGCCATGGGCCTGGAAACCTGCATGACCCTGGGCCGACTCGACCAGGAGCAAACCGAGGCATTGGCCAAGGCCGGCCTGGACTACTACAACCATAACCTCGACACCTCGCCGGAGTTCTACGGCAACATCATCACCACCCGCACCTACAGCGAGCGCCTTCAAACACTGGCCTACGTCCGTGACTCCGGGATGAAGATCTGCTCCGGCGGCATCCTGGGCATGGGCGAATCCCTGGACGACCGCGCCAACCTGCTGATCCAACTGGCGAACCTGCCGGAGCATCCGGAATCGGTTCCGATCAACATGCTGGTAAAAGTCGCCGGCACGCCGCTGGAGAATGCCGAGGACGTCGATCCGTTCGATTTCATCCGCATGCTCGCCGTGGCGCGGATCCTGATGCCAAAGTCCCACGTGCGCTTGTCTGCCGGTCGTGAAGCGATGAACGAGCAGATGCAGGCCCTGGCGTTCCTGGCGGGTGCGAACTCCATCTTCTACGGCGACAAACTGCTGACCACCGCCAACCCACAGGCTGACAAGGACATGCAATTGTTCGCACGCTTGGGCATCCAGCCCGAAGCCCGTGAAGAGCATGCCGACGAAGTGCATCAGGCGGCGATCGAGCAGGCGCTGGTGGAGCAGAAGAGCAGCGAGCAGTTCTACAACGCTGCCGTCTGATCAACCCGATTGCTTGTTTGAAATGCGGACCCCTGTGGGAGCGAACCTGCTCGCTCCCACAGGGGAACCCATTCAGTCTTTAAATGGCGTTTCTCCCGAGGCCTGCATGCCCTTCGATCTCGCCGCACGCCTGGCTGCCCGTCGTGCCGAAAACCTCTACCGCCAACGCCCGCTGCTGGAAAGTCCCCAGGGGCCGGAAGTAAGGGTGGACGGCCAGCCGTTGCTGGCGTTCTGCAACAACGATTACCTGGGCTTGGCCAATCACCCACAGGTGATCGAAGCCTGGCGCGCCGGGGCGGCCCGTTGGGGCGTGGGCGGCGGCGCTTCGCATCTGGTGATCGGTCATAGCACTCCTCATCATGCACTGGAAGAAGCCCTCGCCGAATTCACCGGCCGCCCACGGGCATTACTGTTCACCACCGGCTACATGGCGAACCTCGGCGCCGTCACCGCGCTGGTGGGACAAGGCGATACAGTGCTTGAGGACCGGCTCAACCATGCCTCATTGCTCGATGCCGGACTGTTATCGGGGGCGCGTTTCAACCGTTACTTGCATAACGATGCTCAAAGTCTGGCCAAGCGCCTGGAAAAAGCTACCGGCAATACTCTGGTGGTGACCGATGGTGTGTTCAGCATGGACGGTGACATCGCCGATCTGCCGGCACTGGCGCATGAAGCCAGGGCCAAGGGCGCTTGGTTGATGGTCGATGATGCCCACGGTTTCGGTCCGCTGGGCACCCATGGGGGCGGTATCGTCGAGCATTTCGGCTTGAGCCAGGAGGACGTGCCGGTATTGGTGGGGACCCTGGGTAAAGCCTTCGGCACTGCCGGCGCCTTTGTGGCGGGCAGCGAGGCGCTGATCGAGAGCCTGATCCAGTTCGCGCGTCCGTACATTTACACCACCAGTCAGCCGCCGGCCCTGGCCTGTGCGACCCTCAAGAGCCTCGAACTGCTGCGCAGCGAGCATTGGCGGCGCGAGCATCTGCAGTTACTGATCCGTCAGTTCCGCGAGGGCGCGGGGCGGATCGGCCTGCAACTGATGGACAGTTTCACGCCGATCCAGCCAATCCTGATCGGCGATGCGGGGCGGGCGATGCGGCTGTCGCAAATGCTGCGAGAGCGCGGGTTGATGGTCGGCGCGATCCGGCCACCCACCGTACCGGTGGGCAGTGCCCGTTTGCGGGTGACCCTGACCGCCGCCCACAGCGAAGCCCAGGTGCAACTATTGTTAAGCGCACTGGCCGAGTGTTTTGCACTATTGGGACCGGAGCCAAACCATGCGTGATCGATTGATACTGCTGCCCGGTTGGGGCCTGGGTATTTCTCCGCTGGAGCCCCTGGCCGCTGCGTTGCAAGGGCTGGATGAACATTTGCGAGTTGAAATCGAGCCGTTGCCGGCCCTGACGTCAAGCAACCTCGATGAGTGGCTCGATGAACTGGATGCCAATGTGCCCCAGGATGCCTGGCTGGGTGGCTGGTCCTTGGGCGGCATGCTGGCGGCGGAGTTGGCCGCGCGGCGGGGCGAGCACTGCTGTGGCTTACTGACCCTGGCGAGCAATGCTTCGTTTGTCTCCCACGAACAATGGCCGGCCGCGATGGCCGGCGAGACGTTCGACGGTTTTCTCGCCGGATGCACCGCCGATCCACGCCAGACCCTCAAGCGCTTCAGTTTGCTGTGTGCCCAGGGCTGCGGTGATCCACGCGGGCTGTCGCGGTTGCTGCTGGCCGGGGCGCCAACCACCTCAACTGAGGTATTGCTGGCCGGGCTGGAACTGTTGGCTCGACTGGATACCCGTGCCGCGCTACAGCGTTTTCGCGGGCCGCAGTTGCATCTGTTCGCTGGGCTCGATGCATTGGTGCCGGCCGAAGCGGCAAGCGAATTGCTGACCCTGCTGCCGGATGTCGAAATCGGTCTGATCGAACAGGCCGGCCATGGTTTCCTGCTGGATGACCCGCACGGCATCGCGGGGGCCATCCAGGTCTTTTTGCATGAGTCCGGGGATGACTGATTTGTCTCTTCCAAGATGGCCCAGTGTCCTGCCTGATAAACGCCAGGTGGCAGCTTCGTTTTCCCGGGCGGCGGCCAGCTACGACAGCGTGGCCGAGTTGCAGCGCGAAGTGGGACGGCAATTGCTGGCGCGATTGCCTGTATCGTTCGCACCGCGGCGTTGGATGGACTTGGGCTGTGGAACCGGCTATTTCACCCGGGCGCTGGGTGCGCGCTTTGGCGCAACAGGCGGTCTGGCGCTGGATATTGCCGAAGGCATGCTCAACCATGCGCGTCCCCAGGGAGGGGCTGCGTATTTCCTGGCCGGTGACGCTGAGCGCTTGCCTTTACAGGGCACGACATGCGACTTGGTGTTTTCCAGCCTGGCGGTGCAGTGGTGCGCGGATTTTGCCTCGGTGCTGAGTGAGGCGCACCGTGTCCTGAAGCCGGGCGGGGTATTTGCCTTCACGAGCCTCTGTGTCGGTACCTTGTACGAATTGCGCGACAGTTGGCGTCAGGTGGACGGCCTGGTGCATGTCAACCGTTTCCGCGAATTCGAGATCTATCGGCAGCTGTGTGAAGCCAGTGGACTGAAGGTCGTCAGTCTCGAGACCCGTCCCCATGTTTTGCATTACCCGGACGTGCGCGGGTTGACTCATGAATTGAAAGCGTTGGGTGCCCATAATCTGAACCCCGGTCGACCCGGTGGGTTGACGGGCAGGGCGAGAATCCTGGCGCTGGTGGAAGCCTATGAGCGGTTTCGCCAGGCCAAGGGGCTGCCTGCAACCTACCAGGTGGTCTACGCCGTGTTGGAGAAACCGCTATGAGACAGGCCTATTTCATCACCGGCACCGACACTGATGTCGGCAAGACCACCGTCGCCGCAGGCCTGCTGCATGCCGCTCGACAGACCGGCATGAGCACTGCGGCCGGCAAGCCGGTGGCTTCCGGTTGCGAAGTGACACCCAAGGGCCTGCGCAATGCCGATGCCCTGGCGCTGTTGGCCGAATGCTCGGTGCCACTGACGTATGCACAGGTCAATCCAGTGGCGTTTGAGCCACCGATTGCGCCTCACCTGGCGGCACGGGAAGCAGGGGTGGCGCTGACAGTGCAATCGCTGGTGGGGCCGATGCGAGATGTGCTCGGGATGCAGGCCGATTTCACTTTGATCGAAGGTGCTGGCGGCTGGCGCGTACCATTGGCGGACCAGGACAACCTTTCGGATCTGGCGATGGCGTTGGGCTTGCCCGTTATCCTGGTGGTGGGGGTGCGCCTGGGTTGCATCAGCCATGCGCTGTTGACTGCCGAAGCCATAGCCCGGGATGGCCTGCAATTGGCCGGTTGGGTAGCCAACATCATCGACCCCAAGACATCGCGACTGGAAGAAAACCTCGCGACCCTGGCAGAACGCTTGCCGGCGCCCTGCCTGGGCCGGGTTCCGCGCATCAAGGACGTAACGGCCGAAGGCGTGGCCGGCTACCTGCACCTGGACCTGCTGGATTAGGTTTTTCTCTATGAAGCGGCACTGTGCCATTAGTGTTTTTGTCGGGTGTTTTCCCAGGGGTTCTGGTTCAATGGCTTCTGTCGACCCTTCAAGAAGACGAGCCCTGCCATGGAAATCTCAGGAAATACCGCGTTTTATGCCGGTCTGAGCACGATTCAGACAGGGCAGAACCGCGTCGATCAAGCCTCGGCCGAGATCGCCAACAATACGATCGAGCGTGCGGTCACCAGTCAATCGTCCGAAATCCAGGTCGATCGCCTGCGATCAGTGGATCGTAGTCAGCAGTCAGACTTGGCCAGCAACATGGTTGAACTGTCCCAAGGCAAGTTCCAGCTCCAGGTGGGTGTTAATGTCGCCAAGGCGTCCGACGAGATGTTGGGCACGCTGATCGATACTTTTGCCTGATCCTGCCTGTCCATTGTCCGAACGCCGCGAATATTCGCGGCGTTTTCGTCTCTGGCTACCTCTGACTCAACTAGTCTTTTCCCACACGCGTCGCGTATTTCTTTGCGCGCGGGATGTACCTGCCCGATAAGTCTACAAGCTGATGACGAACGGCCAAGGATCGACGCTTGACAAGATTTGGGCGTAAACGTATGTTTCAAACAACTGTTTGACCGTCACAACAAAATCCACGCGGTCGTTCATTCCCGGTTACATCAGCAGAGGTTTATCGCTATGCCTGACTACAAGGCCCCCTTGCGTGATATTCGCTTCGTTCGTGACGAACTGCTTGGCTATGAAGCGCATTATCAGAGCCTTCCGGCTTGCCAGGACGCAACGCCGGACATGGTTGACGCCATTCTCGAAGAAGGCGCCAAGTTTTGTGAGCAGGTGCTGGCACCGCTGAACCGCGTGGGTGACCTCGAAGGCTGCACTTGGAGCGAGTCCGGCGTGAAAACCCCGACCGGCTTCAAGGAAGCCTACAAGCAATTCGTCGAAGGCGGCTGGCCAAGCCTGGCTCACGACGTGGCGCATGGTGGTCAGGGGCTGCCGGAGTCCCTGGGCCTGGCGGTCAGCGAAATGGTTGGTGAGGCCAACTGGTCGTGGGGCATGTACCCGGGCCTGTCCCACGGTGCGATGAACACCATCTCCGAGCACGGTACGCCCGAGCAGCAAGAGGCTTATCTGACCAAGCTGGTGTCCGGTGAATGGACCGGCACCATGTGCCTGACCGAACCCCATTGCGGCACCGACCTGGGCATGTTGCGCACCAAGGCCGAGCCCCAGGCTGACGGTTCCTACAAGGTAACCGGTACCAAGATCTTCATTTCCGCCGGTGAACACGACATGGCCGACAACATCGTCCATATCGTCCTGGCGCGTCTGCCGGACGCACCGGCCGGTACCAAGGGCATTTCGCTGTTCATCGTTCCGAAGTTCCTGCCCAACGCCGACGGTACGATCGGCCAGCGCAACGCCGTGAGCTGCGGCTCGATCGAGCACAAGATGGGCATTCACGGCAACGCCACTTGCGTGATGAACTTCGACGCGGCCACCGGTTTCCTGATCGGCCCGGCGAACAAAGGCCTGAACTGCATGTTCACCTTCATGAACACTGCACGCCTGGGCACCGCGTTGCAGGGGCTGGCCCATGCCGAGATCGGCTTCCAGGGTGGCCTGAAATACGCCCGCGACCGCCTGCAGATGCGTTCCTTGACTGGCCCGAAAGCGCCGGACAAGGCGGCTGACCCGATCATTGTCCACCCGGACGTGCGCCGCATGCTGCTGACCATGAAGGCCTTTGCCGAAGGCAACCGTGCGATGGTCTACTTCACCGCCAAGCAGGTCGATATCGTCAAGTATGGCGTGGATGAAGAAGAGAAGAAGAAAGCCGATGCGCTGCTGGCGTTCATGACGCCGATCGCCAAGGCCTTCATGACCGAAGTCGGCTTCGAATCGGCCAACCACGGCGTACAGATCTACGGCGGCCATGGCTTCATCGCCGAGTGGGGCATGGAGCAGAACGTTCGCGATAGCCGTATCTCGATGCTGTACGAAGGCACCACTGGCATCCAGGCCCTCGACCTGCTGGGCCGCAAAGTGCTGATGACCCAGGGCGAAGCGCTCAAAGGCTTCACCAAGATCGTCCACAAGTTCTGCCAGGGCAATGAAGGCAACGAGGCGGTCAAGGAATTCATCGGACCATTGGCTGCGCTGAACAAGGAATGGGGCGAGCTGACCATGAAGGTCGGTATGGCGGCCATGAAGGATCGCGAAGAAGTCGGCGCAGCCTCGGTGGATTACCTGATGTACTCCGGTTACGCCTGCCTGGCCTATTTCTGGGCTGACATGGCGCGCCTGGCAGCAGAAAAACTCGCGGCCGGCACCACCGAAGAAGCTTTCTACACCGCCAAGCTGCAAACTGCGCGCTTCTACTTCCAGCGCATCCTGCCGCGTACCCGCACTCACGTGGCGGCCATGCTGTCGGGCGCCAACAACCTGATGGACATGAAAGAGGAAGACTTCGCGCTGGGTTACTAAGCCCTACGCGGTGCTTCTGGAAAAGCCGCTGCTTCCTTCGGGATGCAGCGGCTTTTTTGTTGCTTGCGCCGGGCTCTCACAAAAGGGGTGAGGATGATGTTGAAACAATATTCATCCAGCCAGACCCTAAGAAAACCTTCCTTGCTGCCGTTACAGCAATGGCAGTGTGACATCTGTCACATCTTTCGTGCCTTACTGCTGCGATAGCAGGCACAATGCCATCTTTGATCAGCCGGGTCGGAGCTTTACCCTTGTCGCGTTCTTCCGCTGTACGTTTCAGTCACTTCCTGCCCTCGCTGTTGCTGTTGCTGGCGGGGCTTGCGGCTGCCTACGTCAAGGATCTCAACGTCTTCTTCACTTCGCTTTTCAACGTTCTTCCTACGTTGGTGTTGCTCCTTGGCGGTGCGTATTGCGCTGTTTACCGACGTCAACGTGAGCTGTTTCTGATGGTCACGGTGTACATCGCCTATTTTCTGCTGGATACCCAGACCGATTTCTACCGTGACAACGGCAAGGTGCGCGAGGATGCCGCCGTGGTATTCCATCTTGTTTGCCTGCTGTTGCCGCTGTTGTTTGGCCTGTTCGCCGCGTGGCAGGAGCGCACCCATCTGTTCCAGGACATGGTGGCGCGTTTCGCGGTATTGCTGGCTTTCGGCGGCGTGGCACTGGCCTTGGAGCAGAGCTTTCCGCAAGCCTTGCTGCTGTGGCTTTCGGAGATTCGCTGGCCTGCGCTGCATGGGGCCTGGATGAGCCTGATCCAATTGTCCTATCCGGTGTTCGCTGCCGCCTTCCTGTTATTGGCCTGGCAATACTGGCGCAATCCCCGACCTCTACACGCCGCGCAACTGGTGGGGCTGCTGGGGATATTCTGGATGTTGCCCAAAACCTTCATCCTGCCGTTTACCCTGAACATCATGTGCAGCCAAGTGATGCTGATGATCGCGGCGGCGGTCGCCCATGAAGCCTACCAAATGGCGTTTCGCGATGAGCTGACCGGGCTGCCGGGGCGCCGTGCGCTGAACGAACGCATGCAACGCCTGGGTCGCAATTATGTGTTGGCGATGAGCGATGTGGACCATTTCAAGAAATTCAACGACACCCATGGTCACGATGTCGGCGATCAGGTGTTGCGTCTGGTGGCCAGCAAACTGTCGAAAATCGGTGGTGGCGGTAGGGCTTATCGCTACGGCGGCGAGGAATTTGCGCTGGTGTTCGCCGGCAAGACGATCGATGAATGCATGCCTCACTTGGAAGTCATCCGTCAATCCATCGAGACGTACAGCATTCAGTTGCGCAATCCGGAAAATCGCCCCAAGGATGATCAGCAAGGACGTCAGCGGCGCTCCGGTGCCGGCGCTTCCAGTGTGTCGGTGACAGTGAGCATTGGCGTTGCCGAACGCATCGAGCAACGCACCCCCGAAGAAGTGCTCAAGTCCGCCGACCAGGCGCTCTACAACGCCAAAGGGGCCGGGCGTAACTGTGTGGTCGCTTTCGGTCAGAATCGTCGTGGCGCGGTGCGCATGGAAGCCGCCGCGGGTTGAGTGATGATGACGCATTCAGCGTCTGGACTGTGATTGTGGGGCCCGGTGGCCGGCAGTAGGTTTGAACGATCTGCTACCGGAGAAAACCACCATGCCCGAGTACAAAGCCCCCCTGCGCGATATGCGTTTTCTGATCGATCACGTCTTCGATTTCCCAGGTCGTTATGCCGAGTTGGGGGCCGTTGACGCGAGCCCGGATATGATCAGCGCGATCCTTGAGGAAGGCGCACGGTTCTGTGAGAACGTTCTGGCGCCACTCAATCGTTCCGGCGACGAAGAAGGCTGTCATTTCGATAACGGCGTGGTGACGACGCCTACAGGTTTCAAGCAAGCTTTCGCACAATACGTAGAAGGCGGCTGGCATGGCCTGGCGGCGGACCCGGTTTACGGCGGTCAGGGTCTGCCCAGTTCCCTGGGGCTGGTCATCAGCGAAATGATCGGTTCCAGCAACACGTCCTGGGGCATGTACCCGGGCCTGACCCACGGCGCGATGTCGGCCATCCATGCCCATGGCACTGAAGAGCAGAAACAGACTTACCTGAGCAAACTTACCGCTGGCCAGTGGACAGGCACCATGTGCCTGACCGAAGCCCATTGCGGTACCGACCTGGGCATCATCAAGACCCGCGCCGTGCCCCAGGCCGATGGGAGCTATACGATCTCCGGCAGCAAGATCTTCATCTCCGCAGGCGAGCACGACATGAGCGACAACATCGTTCATCTGGTGCTGGCCAAGCTGCCGGACGCCCCGGCCGGGACCAAAGGCATTTCGCTGTTCATCGTGCCCAAGTTCCTGCCCGACGCGACCGGCGAAGCGGGGCAGCGCAACGGCGTCAGTTGCGGCTCGATCGAACACAAGATGGGCATCAAGGCTTCGGCCACTTGCGTATTGAATTTCGACGGAGCCAAGGGGTTCCTGATCGGCGAGCCGAACAAGGGCCTCAACTGCATGTTCACCATGATGAACCATGCCCGGCTCGGCACTGGCATGCAGGGCCTGTGCCTGGGAGAGGCCAGTTTCCAGGGAGCGATCCGATACGCCAACGAGCGTTTGCAGATGCGTTCGCTGACTGGCCCCAAGGCTCCGGAAAAAGCTGCCGACCCGATCATCGTTCATCCCGACGTGCGAAGAATGTTGCTGACCATGAAGGCCTTCAACGAAGGTAACCGGGCGCTGACCTATTTCACCGCGCAACTGTTGGACACCGCACACCTGAGCACTGACGAAGCGGCCCGTCAGGACGCCGAAGATCTGTTGGCGTTCCTCACGCCAATCTGCAAGGCCTTCATGACCGACACCGGGCTGGAAGTGACCAACCACGGCATGCAGGTGTTCGGTGGTCACGGTTTTATTCGCGAGTGGGGCATGGAGCAGTTGGTGCGCGATTGTCGTATCGCTCCGATCTATGAAGGCACCAACGGCATCCAGGCGCTGGACCTGCTGGGACGCAAGGTGTTAGGCAGCCAAGGCAAGTTGTTGCGAGGCTTCACCCGGCTCGTCCATCAATTCTGTATCGCGAATGCCGAGCATCCGCAGCTCAAGGGTTATGTCGCCCAACTCGACGAACTCAATCGTCAATGGGGGGCGTTGACGACTCAGATCGGCCTGGCGGCCATGAAAAATCCGGATGAAGTCGGCGCTGCCTCGGTGGATTACCTGATGTACAGCGGCTACATCATCCTGGCCTACCTGTGGTTGCGCATGGCGCTGGTGGCTCAGTCGCAGCTCGACAGCGACTCCGGCGACGGGGATTTCTGCCGGTCGAAACTGGCGACTTGTGAGTTCTACTTCAAGCGCCTGCTGCCAAGGACCGCCGCCCATCGGGCCGCTGTCGAGGCAGGGAGCGACTGCTTGATGAAGTTGCCAGCAGAGCTGTTCGCCCTTTAACGGTAGAAACCCAGTTGCAGCGAGGGAGCTTGCCCCTCGCCGCAGTGATTCATGTTGTCTTTCTGAATGACTAAAAATAACAAAACAGTCATTGGTTGACCCTATGTGTCGTAAAAGTTGTTGAGGTACACTCCGAGCCATACCAAAACCGTTTCTTACGAACCAACTGTTTAGATCCTGCGAGGTTTGCCATGGCTGACTACAAAGCGCCCCTGCGCGATATGCGCTTCGTCCTCAATGAAGTATTCGAGGTCGCGAAACTCTGGGCCGAATTGCCGGCGCTGGCGGAGACCGTGGACGCTGAAACCGTCGAGGCGATTCTTGAGGAAGCCGGCAAAGTGACCAGCAAGAGCATCGCTCCTCTCAGCCGTGCCGCTGACGAAGAGGGTTGCCACTGGGCTGACGGAGCCGTCACCACGCCGGCCGGTTTCCCACAGGCCTACAAGACTTACGCTGAAGGCGGCTGGGTGGGGGTTGGTGGCGACCCAGTCTACGGAGGCATGGGCATGCCCAAGGCCGTTTCGGCCCAGGTCGAGGAAATGGTCAATTCCGCCAGTCTGTCCTTTGGTCTCTATCCGATGCTGACCGCCGGGGCCTGCTTGTCGATCAATGCCCACGCCAGCGAAGAACTCAAGGCGGCGTACCTGCCAAACATGTATGCCGGCATCTGGGCCGGTTCCATGTGCCTGACCGAGCCCCATGCCGGTACGGATCTGGGGATCATCCGCACCAAGGCCGAACCCCAGGCCGACGGTTCCTACAAGGTCAGCGGGACCAAGATCTTCATCACCGGCGGCGAGCACGATCTCACCGAGAACATCATCCACCTGGTGCTGGCGAAACTGCCGGACGCGCCGGCTGGCCCGAAAGGCATTTCGTTGTTCCTCGTGCCCAAGTTCATGGTCAATGCCGACGGCAGCCTGGGCGCCCGCAACGCGGCCAACTGCGGGTCGATCGAGCACAAGATGGGCATCCAGGCGTCCGCTACCTGTGTGATGAACTTCGACGAAGCCGTGGGATATCTGGTCGGCGAGCCGAACAAAGGCCTGGCAGCCATGTTCACCATGATGAATTACGAACGCCTGGGTGTGGGTATCCAGGGCTTGGCCTCTGGTGAGCGCTCGTACCAGAACGCTATCGAATACGCCCGCGACCGCCTGCAAAGCCGTTCGCCAACCGGCGCGCAAAACAAGGACAAGGTTGCCGACCCGATCATCGTCCACCCGGACGTGCGCCGGATGTTGCTGACCATGAAAGCCTCGAACGAAGGTGGCCGGGCATTTTCGACCTACGTTGCAATGCAACTGGACACCGCCAAGTTCAGCGAAGACGCGGCCACCCGCAAGCGTGCCGAAGACTTGGTGGCCTTGCTCACACCAGTGGCGAAAGCCTTCCTGACCGACCTGGGCCTGGAAACGACTGTCCACGGCCAGCAGATTTTCGGCGGTCATGGTTACATCCGCGAATGGGGACAGGAACAACTGGTTCGCGATGTCCGCATCACCCAGATCTACGAAGGCACCAACGGTATCCAGGCGCTGGACCTGGTGGGGCGCAAGATCGTCGGTAATGGCGGTGCGTTCTACAAGCTGTTCGCTGAGGAAATCCGCCATTTCATCAACACAGCGAGTGTGGATCTGGCGGAGTTTACCCAGCCATTGGGCAATGCCGTAGACACGCTGGACGAGCTGACTGAGTGGCTGCTGGACCGAGCGAAGAGCAACCCGAACGAAATCGGCGCAGCGTCGGTGGAGTATCTGCAAGCGTTTGGTTACACCGCGTATGCCTACATGTGGGCGTTGATGGCCAAAGCAGCGCTGGGCAAGGAAGGCCAGGATGATTTCTACGCGAGCAAGCTGGGAACGGCGCGATTCTATTTCGCACGCCTGCTGCCGCGTATCCATTCCTTGAGCGCTTCAGTGAAGGCAGGCAGCGACTCGCTGTTTCTGCTGGATGCCGGGCAATTCTGATGAGGGAAGCTTGTAAGCGAATGCTTACACGACGTGATGCCGTTTTCCCTCTACCGGCAGATTGGATCCAGGGCTAATCTACTTCACATGGACGTCGCGCAGGATGCGCAAGAGAAACAACACGGACACGTAGGATTCTGCCAGGACGGCAGAGTGAAAAGGATGTCAGGGAAACAGTCTGCAAAGCCCCGCTTCGGCGGGGTTTTCTTTTACCCGCGTTTTTTCTTCTCGATCGGCTTCTTCTACTCACTGACGGGATTTGAACCCTGACGAGCGGTCATGGGTCAATGAGCTATATGGCAATGTAGCCATCGCCCATCAGGAGCCCACCATGGATTTCATTCGTATCATCATCGCCATTCTGCTACCGCCGTTGGGTGTATTTCTGCAAGTCGGTTTCGGCGGGGCTTTCTGGCTGAATATTCTGTTGACGCTGCTGGGTTACATCCCGGGCATCGTGCATGCGGTGTACATCATCGCCAAGCGCTGAGAGTTTTTCTCGAACCCCTCTGTGGGAGCGAGCCTCTCGCTCCCACATTGCTTTTGGATTGGCTTACAGGTTGTGGTCAATCACCCTGCGATAGAACAGCCACTCATGCTCCAGCGCATGGGCCTGGTTCACCGCCTTGCGAAAACCATGGCGTTCGTCCGGATAGTAATGCGCTTCGACCGTTACGTCGTTCTCTTCCAGCGCCTTCACCATATCGCGGGTCTGCTGCGGTACGACCACGACATCCAACTCTCCCTGGAAAAAAATCACCGGTGAACGGATTTGCCCGGCGTGGAGCAGCGGTGTGCGGGCGCGGTAACGTTCGGCGTCCCGCTGCGGATCGCCGATCAACCAGTCGAGGTAATCGCCTTCGAATTTATGCGTGGCGCGGCCCAGGGCGACCGGATCGCTGACGCCATAGAGGCTGGCGCCAGCACGGAAGACGTCATGGAACGCCAAGGCGCAAAGGGTTGTGTACCCGCCAGCACTGCCGCCGCGGATGAATGCAGACTGGCCGTCGACCAGGCCCTGCTCATCCAGGTAGGCGACTACCGCGCAGGCATCCTCGACATCCACCACACCCCAATTCAAATGCAGCGCCTGGCGATATGCCCGTCCGTAGCCGCTACTGCCTCGATAATTGAGATCTGCGACTGCAAAGCCGCGCTGGGTCCAGTACTGGATACGCGGATCGAACAGGGGATAGCAGGCCGAGGTCGGTCCGCCATGAATGAACACCACCAGCGGCGGTTTCGCCTCCGAGTGCAGGGTTGGATAAAAGAAACCATGGACTTCACCCGAAGCGCTGGGATAGCGCAGTGTTCGGGGGCGGCTGATCCGATCGACGGATAACGGCGCCACTCCACCGGCCAATACGACCGCTTCATGGCTTTGCCGGCTGATCGCAATGACTGCCGAGGGGCTGACCGGCGAGGCGGCGATGGCGTAGATGAACCGTTCGTCCAACGCCAGGCTGCGAAACCGGGTATAAGTGCCGGTGAATTCCTCGTTGTCGGTGCCGCTGCGGCGCAGGCCCAGCCGTCCGAAGCCCGCTTCGGTCCAACTGGCCAGATAAGTGTTTGCGTCCAATGGTAGCCAGGTTCGGCCGCCCAGTTGCCAGGGCGCAGGCGCGTGATCGGCTTCGGCGCAGGGCAGCGGTGCCAGGCCGTGGCCCGACTCAATCCACGGCTGCCAGTAACCTCCCCGGTCAGTCAGGCAATACAGACGATTGGCATGATCGAAACGCGGCTGCTGGATGGATTCCTCTTCAGCAATGCCCGCCACACAACGCGGTTCACCCCAACCTGACGCGTTGCGCTCGGCCAGCATCAACCGCGTGGCTGTCCATGGCTGATGAGGACGGCTCCACTCCACCCAGGCCAGTCGCTGGCCATTCGGGCTCAAGATCGGCGAAGCATAGAAGTCGGCGCCTTCGGCCAGCACCTGCCGGCGATGATCCGCCAGACTGATCGACACCAGGCGATGCTGATCGGCCTCTTCCTCAACCGCCAGTACCTGGCCGGCGACATACCCCAGATCTCCGTATCGACAAGTGCCAGAAGTGAGCGCGACAGGCGCACCACCAACCAGTGGCTGGTGGTGCAACTGCTGATCCGTTTCGTTGACGAACAAGACGCCGTCGTCGCTCAGGCAAAACGATCCTCCGCCATATTCATAGACCCGACTGCGGGCGCTGAACCCGTCCGGGGTCATGCATCGGGCCTGGCCGTCCTTCCAGTGCCAGATCCGACACGCACCGTCTTCGGGGCGATATTCATTCCAGAACAGGCCATGCGGGCCAAGGTGCAGCTCGGCGAAATCGATGCCCGCGGCAACGGCCTCGGCGGCGCTGAGCGATTCAACCCTTGGCGATGAGGCGTGAGTTTCGTTCATTGCGAAAGGCCAGTTGCTCAATGGTTTGCGTGGCGTGCTCGGCGTCTTCGCGAGCCTGGATAATTACAGCGTGATGTTCGGATTTGCTGCACACCGGGTCGGCGTTGCTGGCATCGCCCGTGAGCATGAACGCCTGGCAGCGGCAGCCGCCGAAATCCTGCTCTTTTTCATCGCAGGAGCGGCATGGCTCGGGCATCCAGTCATAGCCGCGAAAGCGATTGAAGCCGAACGAGTCGTACCAGATGTGTTGCATGCTGTGGTCGCGCACGTTGGGAAATTGTACTGGCATCTGTCGGGCACCGTGACAGGGCAGCGCCGTGCCGTCCGGCGTGACCGTCAGAAAGAGGCTGCCCCAGCCGTTCATGCAGGCTTTGGGGCGTTCTTCATAGTAGTCCGGCGTCACGAAGATCAGCTTGCAGGGGTTGCCCTCGGCTTCCAACCGCGCGCGATATTCGTTGGTGATGCGCTCGGCGCGCTCCAGCTGTTCCCGGGTGGGCAACAACCCGACGCGGTTGAGCTGCGCCCAGCCATAGAACTGGCAGGTAGCGAGTTCGACGAAATCGGCCTCCAGCGCGATGCACAGCTCGATGATGCGGTCGATCTTGTCGATGTTGTGCCGATGGGTGACAAAATTCAGCACCATCGGATAGCCGTGGGCCTTGACTGCCCGAGCCATTTCCAGCTTCTGCGCAAAGGCTTTCTTCGAGCCGGCCAGCAGGTTGTTTACTTGCTCGTCGCTGGCCTGGAAGCTGATCTGGATATGATCCAGGCCGGCGTTCTTGAAGTCGCTGATTTTCTGCTCGGTCAAGCCGATGCCGGAGGTGATCAGGTTGGTATAGAACCCCAGTCTGCGCGCTTCACCGATCAGTTCGGCCAGGTCCTGGCGCACCAGTGGCTCGCCGCCGGAAAAACCCAACTGCGCCGCGCCCATTTCCCGGGCTTCGCGAAAGACTTTGAACCACTGCTCGGTGTTCAGCTCCTGGCCCTGTTCGGCGAAGTCCAGCGGGTTGGAGCAATACGGGCATTGCAGCGGGCAGCGATAGGTCAACTCGGCCAGCAGCCAAAGCGGCAGGCCGATCGCCGGTTTTTCAGGTAAGGGTGATCCAGTGCTCTGCACGGGCGACCTCCATGAACTGCTCGATGTCGTCACCGAGTTCCGGCACGTCGGGAAACTGTTTGCCCAACTCGCCGATGATGGCCGCGACATCCCGTTCGCCATCGATCAGGCCGCCGATCAGCGCAGCGCTGTCGTTGAGCTTGATCATGCCTTCAGGATAGAGCAACACATGGCCCTTCTGTGCCGGTTCGTACTGGAAGCGATAGCCGGGGCGCCAGCGAGGGGTTTTGCTGCGGTCGAAGCTCATAAACTGATCCCTTTGTGCCACACCCGTTCCCCGGTCACGCTGTGATAGGGCGGGCGATTCAATTCGTAGGCCATGCTCATGGCATCGAGCATGCTCCAGAGAATGTCCAGTTTGAACTGGAGAATCTCCAGCATGCGCTCCTGCCCGGCGCGGGTGGTGTAGTGCTGCAAGGTGATGGCCAGGCCATGCTCCACATCGCGACGGGCCTGGCTCAGGCGGGTACGGAAATATTCGTAGCCGGCCGGGTCGATCCAAGGGTAATGCTGCGGCCAGCTGTCCAGGCGCGACTGGTGGATCTGCGGGGCGAACAGCTCGGTCAGCGAGCTGCTGGCGGCTTCCTGCCAACTGGCGCGGCGGGCAAAGTTGACATAGGCATCCACCGCGAAACGCACCCCGGGCAATACCAGTTCCTGGGAGCGCAGTTGATCGGGGTCCAGCCCAACCGCCTGGCCCAGCCTCAGCCAGGCCTCGATGCCGCCGTCTTCGCCAGGAGCACCGTCGTGATCGAGCAGACGCTGGATCCACTCCCGGCGGATTTCCCGGTCCGGGCAATTGGCCAGGATCGCGGCGTCCTTGAGCGGGATGTTCACCTGGTAGTAAAAGCGGTTCGCGACCCAGCCCTGAATCTGCTCGCGATTGGCGCGGCCTTCATACATCGCCACGTGATACGGGTGATGGATGTGGTAATACGCACCCTTGGCACGCAGGGCCGCTTCGAACTCGGCGGGGGACAGGGGAGTGTCAATCATGTTGGTTCTCCGTGATGGGGTTTGGGGCTGTCTGAACCGGCCTCTTCGCGAGCAAGCCCGCTCCCACGGGGTTTCGCAGCGTATGAAAGTTCCGTATTACTCGGACCATTGTGGGAGCGGGCTTGCTCGCGAAGGCGTCCTGCCAACTGGCGCCAGCGTCAACTGACACAACACAAATCCACAATCATCCCACCCTTGCTACAACTCAATACTCATTCCGTCGTAAGCCACTTCAATCCTACGGCGTACCAGCTCCGCGCGTTCCGGCGAGTTTTCGTCCAGGATCGGGTTGGTGTTGTTGATGTGGATAAGCACCTTACGTGGCTCGGGCAGTTGCTCCAGTACTTCGAGCATGCCGCCGGGGCCGTTTTGCGCCAGATGCCCCATCTCCCGGCCAGTACGGGTGCCGACACCACGACGCTGCATTTCATCGTCATCCCACATCGTGCCGTCCACCAGCAGGCAGTCGCTGCCGGCCATGATCTCCAGCAACGGCCCGTCCACCTTGCCCAGGCCTGGGGCGTAGAACAGCTTGCCGCCGGTGCGCAGGTCTTCGACGACCAGGCCGATGTTATCCCCCGGATGCGGATCGAAACGGTGAGGCGAATAGGGGGGCGCGGCGCTGCGCAGGGGCAGTGGGGTGAAGCGCAGGTCCGGACAGGCGGGGATGGTGAAGCTCTGGTCGAGCTCGATGCGGTTCCAGTTCAGCCCGCCGTTCCAGTGGGTCAACATGTTGAACAGCGGAAAGCCGGTACTCAGGTCTTCATGGACCATGTCGGTGCACCAGACTTGATGCGGGCAACCTTCGCGCAGGCTGAGCAGGCCGGTGGTATGGTCGATCTGGCTGTCCATCAGGATGATGGCGCCGATCCCGGTGTCCCTCAGGGCCCGGCCCGGTTGCATCGGGGCGAACCCCTGGAGCTGGGCGCGGATGTCCGGGGAGGCGTTGCACAACACCCAGCTCACACCGTCATCGGAGATCGCGATGGACGACTGGGTACGGGCCTGGGCCCGCAGGCTGCCGTCGCGAAACCCGGCGCAATTGGCGCAATTGCAGTTCCACTGAGGGAAACCGCCGCCGGCGGCGGAACCTAGAATCTGGACAAACATGGCCGCTCCATCTGCAAACCGAAATAAAAAACGCCCCGGCTGACCGAGGCGTTTGCTGCGCGTTCAACCGCCTGCAGCAATTAACGGTTGGCGAAGTACATGGTGACTTCGAAACCGATACGCAGGTCGATATATGCGGGTTTGGACCAGGACATGGAAATACTCCTTTGGTTGGGGTGGGACAGGTGAGATCTATACATTTAGTCCACCTCCATTCGGAGATGTTCAGATGCTTAGGCGGCTATGTTACTAAATCTGACATTTTCGTTCGCGGCGATTCTTTGAGAAAGCTCATTGCAGCGGTTGTAACGATCGTGGTGCCGCTTGCCAGCGTCCTTCCGGACAAGGGCCGTTGCTCAAGCAATGACGCCCACCTTCGGCATCGATCAAACGCCGGGCGGCGGCCAGCAGTTGCTCTCTGTTTATCTGTCCGATGGCGTCGGACAGCTGTTGGAGATAATCAGATGGCCTTCCGGCCAGTTTCCCTTGCCAGAGCAGCTCGGCCGCTTGGGCGCAGGCCAGGGCATTGCCCTGGAATTGTGCTGCCAGAGCCCGCTGGTGACTGCACAAAGTCGAATCGTCGGTCTGTCGGATCAGATCCGTCAGCCCCTCCAGAAACTGCTCGATGTGGGCGACCAGTTGAGGAGCCGGGATATCGGGAGACTGGACGCCGAACAGCAGGCCTGTTTGTCCATTGATCTGCTTCAAGCCGCTGAACACTGCATAGCCCAGTTGCAGCTCCACCCGCAGGCGCTGGTAAAACGGCGTCTGACAGAGCTGTGCCAACAGCCGCCAGGAGGCCTCATCGGACAGTTCCGCCGTGGGTGTCGGACAAAACAGCAATACGGCCTGTTCGTCACCCTCGGTCTGAAGCCTGTTCCAGGTGCATTGCATGTTTGGCCGCGTGGATTCGGCAGGGTGCCCTGCAATGCCCGGAACCCGAGCCAATGCAGGGCCCATGGCCGCCTGGGTGGCCGCTGACAGGCCCAAGGCCAATCCATCCCACTGGGCCGTGGTCCAGAGGGATGCGTCGGGTGTTGGCATCGTCGTTGGATGCGAGCGGTGTAAGCCGGGATCAGCCAATGCCTTGAGCAACTGTCGAATCGGCATCAACAACGTTTCGCTTTCCGCTTGGGGCGGGGGCAGCGGCTGTTCCAGCTTCGCCAGCACGTGTTCAAGAACCTGCGGCATGGGCGCTTGTAAGCCGGTCAGTTTCAACAGGCACTGGTCACTGCCGGTTTCGAACGTGACGTCCACGCCCGCTTGACTGGCATCCTCATGCAGATCCAGCAAATGTCGCTCGAGCCTGGTTTGAAGGTCGCCCGGCGCTTGCCCCGCCAAACGCCAGCGCAGGTATATCGCTCCTTCACGGGTGTGATCGGGCAGTGCCTGGCTGAACTGCATGGGCGAGCGTTCGCGACGACTGCGGGAGCGGTCCTGAGCGAAGGTGCGCAGGCCCCGGTGGGCGCTGGTCTGGCCGCGTATCAGCCCGGTGCGGGGAGGTTCGCCGGATGTTTGCAGGAAAGGATTGGGCGCGGGCAGTTGCCAGGCTCCCGTGACGTGCTCAGCAGGTTGCATCTGGTTGAGGATCTCCCTGAGCCTCGCGAGGTCATTTCCCGACAGCGATGCTTCTCGCCCTTCGTTGTCCTGGCGGGCGAGTTGCAAGGCCGTGGCGATCTCCTGTCGGCGACGCAGCACGGCTGTGAACTCATTGCGCAAGGGCGCCCAGTCATCCTGGGCGGCGAAAAATCCCAGCCAGTCGTGCAACAACGGCCGGATACGATCCATCGCTTGATCGTTTTCCAGCTTGAATTCAATGTGCAGTAGCGCCTGCCCTGCAAACGCGTAAAGCGGCGTGGCCTTTAGGTTGTCGACCAGGCCTAGCTGGCGCAACGTGGCGAGCAATCCCCCAGCTTTACTGGAATTCATCCATGTGCAGAGAAAGTCCATGGCTTGGGGCGAGGCGACCGGCAACTGTTCGAAGGTGAACAGCAGGTCGAGGCGAGCTTTGCCGACCTGTTGATAACTGGCTGCTGGCGAGGCCATCAGCTTCGACGGCGATGGCCTGACAACGGTTTGTCCCCGGGGCAGGTTGCCAGCGAAACGTTCAGCCAGCGTCTTTAGCTCGTCGAAGCTCTGCGGGCCCGCCAGGCTCAGGGTCATTTGGCCGCTCTGATAGAACTGTCGGTAAAAATCCCTGAGTGCTGTCTGGAATTCAGGCTGTTGCACGGCGAGGCTGTCTCGATTGCCGGCATGGAAGCCTCGCAATGGATGGGATGCCGATAATCCATTGTACAAGGCCACCTGCCGCTGGGCCGTGACGTCCTGAGACCAGGCAACGAATTCCGCCTGCAGCACTTCCCGCTCCCTTAACTGATCGGCTTCATCCAGGCGCGGATGGGCGAGCATGTCCGCCAGCCGATCCAGCCCGTCAGCGAAGGCGGTGGATGGCAACTCGAAGAAGAAATCCGTGGTGCGCTCACTGGTGCGAGCATTGATCTGGCCCCCGTGGTGTTGCACGTAGGCCATCAGGTTCTGTTTTGCAGGAAACCGCTCTGTACCGAGGAAGAAAAGATGCTCGAGAAAGTGCGCCATTCCCGGCCAGGCCTGCGGTGCGTCATGACTACCGACCGCCACTCGCAACACGGCGGCGCTACGCTTGAGATCGGATGCATGACGCAGCGTCACCTGCAAACCATTAGCCAGGGTTTCAGTATGAAGGTGGAGGGAGTCGGGGGCCGGCATGAGCGCTTCCAGGGCAGAGAAGCGCTCATGCTCGGATAAGGTCAACGTTTGTGCAAGTCGCCATAAAGCTCGGGACGACGGTCATGGAGGTAGTTGTAGGCCTCGCGGGAGGCTTGTATCGACTGCCGATCCAGCTCGCCCACGATCAAGGCCTCATCCAGCCCGGCAAGCGCGGGGCGGCTGCCGTCCGGTGCGGCGATGCTGCTTTGACCGCAATACAACAATTCACCTTCATGACCGCAGTAATTGGCGTATGCCACGAAACATTGGTTCTCGATGGCCCGGGCGCGCACGGTGACGTCGGCGATGAACTCGTAGGGCTGCATGTTGGCGGTCGGCACCAGGATCAACTCGGCACCGGCCAGGGCCAGGCGCCGGGCGTTTTCCGGGAATTCCAGGTCGTAGCAGATCAGGAATCCAAGCTTCCAACCGTTGAGCTCCACGATCGGCAGCGCCGAATCACCGGCGCTGAACATCGCGTGGTCGAGATCGCCAAACAGATGACTTTTGCGATAGTTGGCGAGGCGTTCCCCCTCGGCATCGATCAGTTGCACCGAATTGTAGATCTGCCCGTCTTCGCTGCGTTCGGGATAGCCATAGAGAATCGCCAGGCCGGCCGCCTTGGCAATGCGGCCGATCTGCTGCGCCCATTCGCCGTTGTAGACCTCGGCCAATATATTCACCGCGTCGACGCCGATGTTGTAGCCGGTCAGGAACATTTCCGGCAGTACCAGCACATCGGCGCCCCTGGCCTCCAACGCCACCCGGTGCAGGCGTTGCAGATTGGCAGCCGGATCCAGTGGCAGCGGTGGGCATTGGTAAAGGGCTACGCGCATCGACAACTCCTTTTATTCGGGCCGCTTATTCAGGCAGTGCGATCGGACCGATCTCGTGGAACACATCACCTGGACCCGGGTTCTCGGGGTGAGTTTCACCGCCGAAGTGTTTCATGATTCCCCACACGGCATTGAGCGAGGTTTGTACCGCGCCTTCAACCCAGGCCGGTGTCCATGAGACGTCATCGCCCGCGATAAAGATCCCTCGTTGTTCGGCCGGCATGTCGTCCTGCATGAAATGCGCGTACATGCGTTGGTTGTAGCGATAGTGGCCAGGCAGGGCGCCCTTGAATGCGCCAAGGAAATGCGGGTCCGCTTCCCAGGATACGGTGATCGGATCGCCGATGATCCGCGCGGCGATGTCCACCTTGGGGTAAATCTTCTTCAAGGCATCCAGCGCCAGTTTCACGCGCTTTTCTACTGGATGCGGCAGCATTTTCAGCGCATCGCTCATCCACGAGTACGAGAGGCAGATGACCCCGGGCTTGTCATCACCGTTATCGAACAGGTAAGTGCCACGGGTCAGGCGGTCGGTCAGGGTCATGCTCATCAGGTCGCGACCGGTTTCCGGGTCCTTGTCCTTCCAGAACGGGCGGTCGACCATTACGAAGGTCTTGGACGATTGCATGTAGCGGGTGCGATCCAGGGCCATCCACATCTTTTGCGAGAACAGCGCTTCCTCGCATTCGATCTGGGTGGTCAGCAGCCAGCTCTGGCAAGTGACCAGCACCGCGGCATATTCGCGAGTGTTATCCCATACGTCCGTCACGCTGAACTGGCCATTGTCGGCGCGTGCGATGCGTTTTACACCGCTGCGGGGAGCGCCGAGGTGCAGCGAGCTCAGGCTGGTGCCTTCCGGCCAGTGCGCGCAGCGCTCCGGCACGTGTTTCCAGATGCCGTGGGGCACCTGTTCGACGCCGCCGACCACCAGATGCTGATGATCGTCGCAGTTGGTCATCACCACGCGGAAAATTTCCAGCATCGAGTTGGGAAAGTCCGAGTCCCATCCACCGGTGCCGAACCCGACCTGGCCGAATATTTCGCGGTGCTGGAACGAGAGTTTGGCAAACGCCTTGGAGGTGGCGACGAAATCGTAGAAAGTGCGGTCATCCCACAGGGGGACGAGGGTATTCCACAGTTCCTTGAGGCGAGGCACGTCGCGGTCGCGAATCGCCTGCTGGATCTCGCTGAAGCGCGAGCGGTCCTCCAGCGCATCGGCCCAGGCATCCGCCACTTCCTGGAACAGTGCCGGCAGATCCGCCATCTTCTCGGCGTAATAGGTCTGGCCTTCCAGATCGATGACAGTGCTGCCCGAGGCGGGGGTCAACGGGTTGGGAAAGGGCTTGGTTTCCAGGCCCAGCTTGTCGACATAGTGATAGAACGCCGTGGACGACACCGGAAAGCGCATGCCCCCCAACTCGGCGACGATGCCTTCGGCACCATTGAACGCCTGTGAGCGCAGGCGTCCGCCCATCTTCGACGCCTCGTAGACCACCGGCTTGAGGCCTAGCTTCATCAATTCGTACGCCGCCACCAGCCCGGCGATCCCGGCGCCGACAATCGCCACTTCGGCACCATGGTTATGAGCCGGAATGGTGCCCAGGCCCGCCGGATGCTCGATCCAGTCATCAAAGGCGAAAGGAAAATCCGGCCCGAAAATGGTGATGGGCTTTTTGCCGTTTGCGGGGTGGCGATTGTTCTTGTTCATGGCTGACCTTGATGGCGACTCGACGCGGCATTCGCGTCTGAGTATAGGAAAGATGCCGGTCATTCTAGAGAGCGTGAAACACGTTAATAAGACGCAATGTGTCGTCGATTTGATTCGATACAAGTCATTTCGACAATTGCTCAGGTCTAAATGACGAAGCAGACCTTTGTGAGAGCGAGCGGGCTTGCTCCCACAAGGGGTTTTGCAACATAGGCCTTTAGACCGGCTGACCCCGATCAATCTTGCTGCTGAGAATGATCGAGGTGGTGGTCTTCTCCACGCCGTCCACGCTACCGATCTGGTCCAGCAACTGGTCAAGCTGTTCCGGCGAATCGGTACGCAGCCAAGCCACATAATCGAATTCGCCACTGACCGCGCATAACTGCTGGACCTGGGCCATGGCGCTCAACCGGCGCAACACGTCCTTGCCGGAGCGCGGCTGGACCTTGATGCCGACGTAGGCCTGCAGACCACCATCGATTACGCGCTGTCCCAGGCGCACGCCATATCCGGTAATAACCTTGGCTTTTTCCAGTCGTGCCAGGCGCGAGGTCACGGTGGTACGGGCGATGCCCAACTGGCGGGCAAGCATGGCGACGCTTTCCCGGGCGTTTATTTGCAGGGCCGCGATCAATTGGCGGTCGATTTCGTCAAGGACGGGAGAGCGGGTGTCAGACAAGGTGAACTCCGGTGCAGGCATCGGTGGCGGGCATGTTACAGGCTCCGCCGCTCGAAATAGCCAACAGAAGGTAAAGTCAGCGCTCGCCAGGCAGGAGCCTGGTGTGTTTGCGAAGCCCTGAGCCACAAACCGTCCTGGCAAATCAGTTGTTCGGCCGGCAATTTCAGCAACAGATCCAGGGCGAGCGCGTGCAGTGAACCCTGATCATCATCGTCTTCGGCTTCCCAGTCTCGCTCGAAACAGCGTACATGCACGTACTTCTCATCGAACCCCTCGAACAGCGGGCGGTTGCCCAGCCATTGGGAGTGCACCCGTAACGTGTGTTCCTGGATATCGAGTAGCAGCAGCTGCCAGCCCCGGTAGTTTCCGCAGAGCTCTGTCGCATCCGTAGCCATACGGGTCAGGGCGAGGTAGCGGCCGTCCGCTGACCAGACCATCGAGGGGGCCAGATCGCTCAAGGCGCAGCCAGAAGCCGTCAGTAGATAACCGCCGAGTCGCGGCGTATTGGGCCGCACCCAACTGTCTGCATATTCTGTCTCGCTGCCGAACAACCAGGCGGCGTCCTGATGATCGGGGGCGGGCTGGATGAAGTCGCCGTCGGCGTTGGCTACTTGCGGACAATCCACTTGGCGCCAGGGCGCAACGCGGTAGAGTTGTGAGTCGGTCAGTTGCAGCTCAACCGTGTCGTAGAACAGCCGGTAGCGTCCGTTGGGGTGAAAGAACGCAGGGTCGCTGCCGATTGGCGGCGCCGGAATGTTAAAGCGTTGCAGTGCGCTGCTTTCCAGGCCCTCGTCCAGCGCGCCGGCAACGACGGCCAGGCTCAGGCGGCCATCGCGAAAATCGAGGATTCGGGCCGTCCACATTTCAGGGCCCTCCCACAGGCGTTGGTGTTCCACGTCGACCACCACCGCACGTGTGGCTAAAGGCATCGAATCTGTGAATGGCAACAACGCCAGATAGCGCCCGCAATCGCAGACGCGATGATCCATCAACCAGCGTCCCGGTAATTTCCAGTCGCCGATTTCGCAGCGGTAGGTCCCAAGGCCGTCATGGTTGTCAGCCAGCCAGACCAGATGGGCACGGACACCGTCCTGCATCGGCTGCGTCTCGATGAACGAGTCGCCTCGCCGGCCCAGGCTGTCCAGGGGCATTGCGATACTCATGCGGGTCAACTGAAACTCAGCGACTTGCACACGCCCTTCGGCGTCGTGGCCTGCCTGGATTTCGGTGTCGCTGTGGATGCTGTCGAGGCGATAACCATGGCGGCCGCTGCTGGGCCGTGGATAGTCGAGGTACGAGGCGATACGCACATGCTGCTCGTCAAGGCTCAACAATTCATGCCAATAGAAAGAGGGCTCCGCGTCGCTTTTCACCCAGGGAGAGGGGAGGGCTCGCCAGCCGCCGTCGGCGCGCCACAACCAGTAGCGGTCGCCCTCCGGATGACCGGTTTGCTCCTGGGCCTGACACACCAGGGCGCGCTGGTCAGTGCTCCATATCACCGGTGTATCGGCTGCCATCGTCAGGCCGGACGGCTGTTCATTGATGCTGACCGTATAGCGCGGTGAACTCAGTGGCTCCAACGGCTGGGGCAGGTCGCGGAAAGTCGTGGGCAACGATAGCTCGCCCCGCAGACATTGCAGGCCATCCGCGGAGCGTCGTTCGAAAGTTTGCGGAATATGTTCTGGATACCAACCGGGCTCCAGCCACAGATCGACGACCGGCACCAGATCGACGACGTTGGCCGTTTGTAACAGCTCATCGAGCCGGCCCTGACGTGCGCTGTTATCCACCAGCGGACTGTGGCGGCCGCTCAACCCGTTGAGGTCCAGCGTATCCAGTTCCCAGAACTCGCTGTTTTCGCAGCGGTATACTCGGCGCTGTTGGCGATCGAGCAGCACCAGTCCCCAGCTCTGTCGGGACGGCACAGGCGCGGCGAAATACCGTCCGTCATCAGAAAACACGGCAGAAGAACCCAGGCCTTGCAGAAGCACGCCATCGGGGAACAGAAAGTCGCAATAGGTCGGGCCACCCATTGCGATTTCCCCATGATTGAACACTCTGATCGGCTCGCCTTCAGGGGTCTGTTGCGGCTCGGATCCACCCCAGGCGCTGGGCCCATTGACAGGATCCGTAACCAGGCCAAGACGCCGCTCCCATTTGCTGACACATGCGAGCCCGCCAACAATGGCGACAATTGCCACCAGGATGCCCCACCATTCGGGCAATGCCCTGCCCAGGCTGAATCCCAGGCCAAACACAGCGCCGATCATCAACCGGGCACAGCCCCGTCCCACCGATAGAAAGCCCAGCCGCGCCGCAAGTCCCATCAACAGGCCGAAGAACAGTACCGTCAGTAAAGCCAGCGGGGGTGGCAGCACCGTGACGAAAAAGGCGGGCACCAGCAGGATGCCGAGCTGCCAGAACAAGTCGAGGAACAGGCGGGGGAGGCTGGGGGTAGGGCTGGCGATGATGGGCGTCTCGTTGAGGATGGGTGCAACAGATCGAAGAAGTGAAGCGGCTACCCTCTCAGAAACGCGAAAGCCGCGCAATGCGCGGCTTTCAAGTTGGTGGGCCCACACGGACTCGAACCGTGGACCAAAGGATTATGAGTCCTCTGCTCTAACCGACTGAGCTATAGGCCCTCAGTAGGCCGCGGATTATAGCGACGGTTTCTCGGCTGTGCTATCCGAAAAATCCGATACGGTCATACGCAGAAACGTCGCGGCGAACTCTTCGGCGCACAGAGGAAGGCTGACGATGTAGCCCTGGATCTGTTCGCAGCCTTCCTCGGTCAGGAATTGCTGCTGGGCCAGGGTTTCGACGCCTTCAGCGATGATGGAGAACTGCATGCTGCGGCCCAGGGCAATGATTGCTCGTACGATGGCCACATCGTGGGGGTCGTCGGGCAGGCCGCGGACGAAGGACTGGTCGATCTTGAGAATGTCCAGTGGCAGGCGCTTGAGGTAGCTCAGAGAGGAATAGCCCGTGCCGAAGTCGTCGATGGCCAATTGCACGCCCAGTTTTTTCAGTTGGTGCAAGACCGTCAGGGCTTCTTCGGCCTGGCTCATGATGAAGTTTTCGGTAATTTCCAGTTGCAACAAGCCGGGCTTGAGACGGTTTTCCCGCAGCAGCTGTTCGATACGCCCCAGCAGGTTGGGTTGGCGCAGCTGGGCGCCGGCGAGGTTGACGGAGAGCGGGCCGAGGCTTTCGTAGGTGCTGTTCCATTCGCACAACTGCCGGCAGGCGTGTTCGAGGACCCAATCGCCAATTTGAAGGATCATGCCGTTTTCTTCCGCCAGGGGAATGAAGTGTTCTGGCGGCACGTCGCCAAAGGTCGGGTGGTACCAGCGAATCAATGCCTCGGCGCCTACCAGTTGGTTGTCGATGAGGCTGATTTTCGGTTGGAAGGACAGCGACAGCTCGTTACGCTCGATCGCCCGTCGCAGCTCGTACTCCATGGCCACGCGCTCGCTGGCCTGGGCGGTGAGGTCGCGGGTGTAGCTCTCCACCCGGTTGCGACCCTTGGCCTTGGAGCGGTACATGGCCGCATCGGCGTTCTTGACCAGCGTGGCGACGTCGCAGCCGTCCTGGGGATAGAGGCTGGTGCCGATGCTGGCACTGATGAAGAACTCGTGCTCGCCGGCCTGGAAGGGGGCGGCGAAGCAGTTCAACAGCTTCTGGGCAATGTGTTCGGCGTCGCTGGGCTGCTGCAGCCCAGGGAGCAGGATGATGAACTCATCGCCGCCCAGGCGCGCCACGGTGTCGATGTCGCGCAACTGTTCGCGCAGGCGCACGGCAATGCCTTTGAGCAGTAGATCACCGACCGGATGCCCGAGGCTGTCATTGATGTGCTTGAAGCGGTCCAGGTCGAGGAACAGCACCGCGCCCTGGCCACCGTTTTCCTGCTGGCTGTTCAGCGCGCTGAGCAAACGGCTTTCGAACAGCGTGCGATTTGGCAGGCCGGTGAGAGGGTCGTGGTGGGCCTGGTAGTCGAGTTTGGCCTGGGCATGCTTGAGGCTGGAGATATCAGCGAAGACGGCTACGAAATGGGTGATCTGCTGCTCCCGATTGCGCACGGCGCTGATGGTGAGCCAGCTGGGGTACAGTTCGCCGTTTTTGCGCCGGTTGGAAATCTCCCCCTGCCAGTGTCCTTCCGCCGTCAGTTGGTGCCACATCGCGGCATAGAACGCGCTGTCGTGCAGGCCAGAAGCCAATAAGCGCGGCGTATGGCCCAAGGCCTCGGTTTCGCTATAGCCCGTGATCTCGGTGAAGGCGCGGTTCACGGCGCTGATGTGTTGCTGTGTATCGGTGATCAACACGCCTTCTGCCGTGCTTTCGAACACCGTGGCGGCCTGCTGCAGTTTTTCCTGCATCAGGTGGCGTTCGGTGATGTCCCGGGCGATGGTCAGCATGCAGTTCTCATTGCCGATCGGCAGTGGACGGCTGGACACCTCACACAGTCTTATCTGCCCGTCGTTGCGACGAATATGGCAACTGAAATCCCTCACGAAACCATCCCGCTGCAGCAGGTCGAGCATCTGCTTGCGTTCGTTGAGGTTGACCCAGATACCCAGGTCCAGAGTCGAGCGGTCCACCGATAGCGCGCTGTTGAAGCCAGTGATACGACTGAAACCTTCATTGACCTCAATCAGCAGGCCGTCGCTCTGGCGGGACAGCAACAGGCCGTCGGGTGAGGCATGGAAGGCCTTGGCGAATTTCTCCTCGGAAATCTGCAGTTGTTGCTGGGTTTGCTTGAGCTGGCTGATGTCACGCACCACCACGACCAGGGCCGGCGTCGTGTCGAGATCGAAGGGTTCGGCAGAGATCAGGCCGGTGAACACCTGACCGTTGCTGCGGCGAAAGGGCATTTCCAGGTTGCGGATACTACCGGCTTGCAAGCGCTGCAGCAGGCTCGGCCCGACGCCCTGGATGCCCCAGATGTTCAGTTCGGTCGCGGTCTGGCCCACGACGTCTTCGGCGCTCAGGCCGATCTGTTCCTCAAAGGCTTTGTTGACCTCCAGCAGGCATCCGTCCATTAAGCGCGCAATGACCAGGATGTCCGGGCACTGCCGGAACACCGATGCGAATTTCTGCTCCGAGAAACGCAGCGCTTCCTCGGTGCGTTTGGCTTCACTGATGTCAATCATCAGCCCGCGCATCACGGGCTCATGACCGTGCTGGATCAGGCTGACAATGTCACGTACCCACAGGCAACGGCCATCGGCGGTAATCACCCGGTAATCAATGCAATGGTCACGGCCGGCGTGTATTTCCTGATCGCAATAAGTCTGGGCGCGGATCAGGTCGGCCGGATGAATGATGTTGCGCCAGAAGCCCGGAATCAGCCAATGGGCCAAGGGATAGCCGAGCAAGTCTTCGGCATGGGGCGACACGTAGCTGTAAGTGTAATCACTGACCCTGGCTTCCCAGGCAATCGCCGAAAGGCTTTCCACCAGTCCGCGGTAGTGGTATTCGCTGCTGCGCAGCTCCTGTTCCAAATCGACCCGGCGGGCAATCTCCGAGCTAAGGCGACGGTTGATGCGAATCACCACCGCCAGGATGCCAATCAGGATAAATAAACCGGGCAGACCATAGAACAGAAGATCCGACCAGAGTTGCCGATAATCCCGTACGTTGCCGATCCACTTTTCCTGGATTTCACTGATCTCGGCCAGGCTCATGTCCGCGATGACTTTATCCAGGATAGTGACGAGTATCTTTTCGTCGCGAGGTACGGCCATTGCCAGCTGATAGCGATAAGGCGTTTCGCCACTGACGTAGAGTCCTTCCAATTTGAGCTGGCGCAGGCTCCAGACACTGGATGCCAGGTCGCCCACCACGGCATCCACTTGGTCAGTCGCCAAGGCTTGCAGGGCTGAGCTGACGTTGGGCAGTGCCACCAGGTTCAGGTCAGGATGATGATTGCGTAGCAACTCATGGGGGGCATAGTTCTCCACGACAGCGATTTTCAGCCCATACAGGTCTTGAAGATTATGAGGTTGGG
Organism: Pseudomonas sp. Pf153; assembly: GCF_001269775.1. NCBI lineage: Bacteria > Pseudomonadati > Pseudomonadota > Gammaproteobacteria > Pseudomonadales > Pseudomonadaceae > Pseudomonas > Pseudomonas sp. Pf153. The sequence continues at coordinate 150,807 of NZ_LHVL01000029.1, forward strand.
CTCTGCCTTGGTGGGCCAGAATGACAATCGGGAAGTCGAGATAGGGGCGCGTGAACGCCAGGTAATTTTGGCGTTCGGGGGTGGACATGATACCCGGCAGCAAATCGATCTTGCCCTGGGCCACCTGTTCCAACACCGCGGTCCAGCTGACTGGCTCAATAGGGGTCAGCGTGATAGCCAGCCGTTCGCGAATGACATCGACGTAATCAGCAGCCAGCCCTTGATAGCGGCCCTGATCGTCGCGAAATTCGAATGGCGGCCATGAGGCATCGACGCCCAGACGCAGGTTGGGATGGGCCTTGAGCCAGCCCAACTCTTCGTCGGTGAGCGTCAACGCGCCAGCCGTTGCGGTCCAGGTCAATAATGACAGCAAGAGCATGGCCGTCAGTCTGGGCATCACGGTCTCGTCATGAATCTGGGAGGATGTTTCGAGTGTAGACGGGCAACGGGGCGGGAGCGTCGCGAAGGGGATTTTATCTGCACATAAAGAAACCCCCGGCCAGGCCGGGGGTTTTAAGGGTCACTCGTCGAGGAAGGAGCGCAGGTGCTCGCTTCGCGTCGGGTGGCGCAATTTGCGTAACGCCTTTGCTTCGATCTGACGAATCCGTTCACGGGTCACGTCGAACTGCTTACCGACTTCTTCGAGCGTGTGGTCGGTGTTCATGTCGATCCCGAAGCGCATGCGCAAGACCTTGGCTTCACGGGCAGTGAGGCCGGAAAGTACCTCGCGAGTCGCTTCCTTGAGGCTCTCGACAGTGGCGACATCGATCGGCGACTGCATGGTGGAGTCTTCGATGAAGTCACCCAGATGGGAATCTTCGTCGTCACCGATTGGCGTTTCCATGGAGATCGGTTCTTTGGCGATCTTCAACACCTTGCGGATCTTGTCCTCAGGCATTTCCATGCGTTCGCCCAGCTCTTCCGGAGTCGGTTCGCGACCCATTTCCTGCAACATCTGCCGGGAAATGCGGTTGAGCTTGTTGATCGTCTCGATCATGTGCACCGGAATACGGATGGTGCGTGCCTGGTCGGCGATCGAGCGGGTGATTGCCTGACGGATCCACCAGGTGGCGTAGGTCGAGAACTTGTAGCCACGACGGTATTCGAACTTGTCCACCGCTTTCATCAAGCCGATGTTGCCTTCCTGGATCAGGTCGAGGAATTGCAGACCACGGTTGGTGTATTTCTTGGCGATGGAGATCACCAGGCGCAGGTTCGCTTCGACCATCTCTTTCTTCGCGCGGCGGGCCTTGGCCTCACCGATCGACATGCGACGGTTGATGTCCTTGATCTCGGCAATGCTCAGGCCGGTCTCGGTTTCCAGCGCGCTGAGTTTCTGCTGGCAACGAATGATGTCCGGCTGCAGGCGAGCAATGGCTTCAGCGTATTTGGTCTTGCCCTTGGCCAGTGCATCGCTCCAGCTTTCGTCGACTTCGTGGCCAGGGAACTGACGCAGGAAGTCAGCGCGCGGCATACGGGCGTCGCGAACACACAGTTGCATGATTGCGCGCTCTTGCTGACGCAGGCGATCCAGGGCGCTGCGAACACGCTCGACCAAGCCTTCGAACTGCTTGGGCACCAGCTTGATCGGCATGAACAGCTCGGCCAGCGCCAACAGTTCGGCAATCGCCTGCTTGTTGTCACGTCCGTGCTTTTTCAGGGCCTTGCGGGTGATTTCCATCTGCTCGGCCACGGCGCCGAAACGCTGTGCGGCGATGATCGGGTCCGGACCGCTTTCGGCCTCTTCCTCGTCTTCGCTGGCTTCTGCGTCTTCGTCGTCGCTGTCGTCGTCAGCCTTGTCGGCTTTCGTGTCCAGAGGCGGCGGTACTTCGGCAGCAGGCGGCGTGGTGCCGTCATCCGGGTCGATATAACCGCTCAGGACGTCGGACAGGCGACCACCTTCGGTGGTGACGCGAGTGTATTCGGAGAGAATATGGTCAACCGTGCCAGGGAAGTGCGCGATTGCGCTCATCACTTCACGGATGCCTTCTTCAATACGCTTGGCGATTTCGATTTCGCCTTCACGCGTGAGGAGTTCTACCGTCCCCATTTCCCGCATGTACATGCGCACGGGGTCGGTGGTGCGACCAATGTCGGTCTCGACCGCCGCCAACGCTGCTGCCGCTTCTTCCGCGGCCGCCTCGTCGGTATCGGCGTCGGCCAGCATAAGGGCATCCTTATCTGGCGCAACCTCGAATACGTTGATCCCCATGTCGTTGATCATGCGGATGATGTCTTCCACCTGTTCCGGATCTGAAATATCCTCCGGCAGGTGGTCGTTGACCTCCGCGTAAGTCAGGTAGCCCTGCTCACGACCCAATAGGATCAACTCTTTGATACGAGACTGCTGTTGCGCTTTTCCGGACATAACACCCTATCCACTGAAGGTCTTGGCGGGCAAAAAACAAGCCGAGGATTATACCTGAGCTGTGACCTCACGCGCCAGTTGAGGTCGGGTTTGATGCGCAAACATTGCGGCTAAGTAAGTCGCGCAATTGGTTTTTCTCTTCGCTGGTCAGCTCACTCTGGCGAGCTTTTCGCAGAAGTTGTTCAAGGTTTCGCTCGCGTTGGCGGGCGGACAAGCTAGTAATGGTGTCGAAAAACTGTTGTTCAAGGTTGTCTCCATCAATCAGCCACTCCTTTTCGGCCAGGGCCTTCAACAGGCGTCCCTGCTCGGTGCCGTGCCACCGTGCGATCAGCTGGAAGGAGTTTAGCCGGGGGTTCTTCTGCACGGCTTCGAGGAGCGCGACCAGTAACTGCGTATTGCTATGGTCCTCGGCGGCGAAGTGCCCCGCGTCCTCGACCTTTTCGGCCAGTTGCGGGTGATGCAGCAAGGTCCGCAGGGCGGCCAGTGTTGGAGGTTCGACGGCGGCCGGCACGCGTGGGGCACGTGGCTGGTCGCGATCGCCGCGCTTGCCGTTTTTGTCCCAGGGTTTCTTGTCCCATTTCTTGCCGCCGCCGTTTTTTTTCGGCGTCCATTCCTGCTGCGGCGCGTAGTCCTGTTGAGGTTGATGATAGTCGGCGAAATCCGGCATCGCGTCGTAATCGATACCTGGGTCGTAAGCCGGTGGGGCTTCCTGCGGGGCGCTGTGAGCCATCTGACTGACGGCCTCGCTGCTGAGCCCGGTGATTTCGGTCAGGCGCTGGCGCATCAGTGTGCGCAGGTTGGCGCCGGGCACCTTGTCGATCAGTGGTGCCGCGAGCGTGACCATGTGGGCCTTGCCTTCGAGGGAGCGTGGGTCGGCTTCTTCGGTCAACTGCTGGAAAAAATAATCGGCCAGAGGTTGCGCGTGCTGGTTGATCCGCGCACGGAACGCATCGGTACCTTCGGAGCGTACCAAGGTGTCCGGATCCTCGCCCTCGGGCAGGAATAGAAAGCGCGCCCGGCGGCCATCCTGCAGACTCGATAACGTCGCCTCCAGTGCGCGCCAGGCTGCATTGCGCCCGGCCTGGTCGCCGTCGAAGCAAAACAGCACGCTGGGCACCACGCGAAAGAGGCGCTTCATGTGTTCTTCGCTGGTGGCCGTGCCCAGGGTCGCCACGGCATTGCGCAGACCTTGCTGGGCCAGGGCGATAACGTCCATGTAGCCTTCGACGACGATGATCTCGTCAAGGTTGCGGTTGTTCTTGCGCGCCTCGTACAGGCCGTAGAGCTCCTGGCCTTTATGGAATACGGGAGTTTCCGGTGAGTTCAGGTACTTGGGTTTGTCGTCCCCCAGGACTCGACCGCCGAAGGCAATGATTCGCCCGCGGGTGTCACGGATCGGGAACATTACCCGGTCGCGGAAGCGGTCGTAGCGCTTGCCGGTCTCGGCATTCTCAATCAGCAGACCAGCGTCGATCATGGCGCGCTGCTGAAGCGTATCGCTGCTCAAGTGCTTGTAAAGGTTGTCCCAGCCGGGCGGGGCGAAGCCGAGGCCGAAGTCTCGGGCTATTTCGCCAGTCAGGCCGCGGCCCTTGAGGTAGTCAACGGCTGCCTTGCGGGCTGGGTGGCTTTTGAGGGCTTGGCGATAAAAGTCGGCCGCCGCGGCCAGCAAGGGGTAGAGCGGGGAGTCGGTCGGTTGGCGCGGCTTGCGTGCCCGCCCGCTTTCCTCTCTGGGGATTTCCATGCCGGCGGCTTTCGCCAGCTCTTCAACAGCCTGAGGGAACTCCAGGTTGTCGTGGTCCATGATAAAGCCGAGGGCGTTGCCGCCAGCGCCACAGCCGAAGCAATAGTAAAACTGCTTGTCGGGGCTGACGCTGAAAGATGGAGTCTTTTCCTTGTGGAACGGGCAGCAGGCCGTGTAGTTCTTGCCGGCTTTCTTCAGTTGCAGGCGAGAACTGACCACGTCGACGATGTCGGTGCGGTTCAGGAGGTCGTCAATAAAGCTCTGGGGAATCAACCCGGCCATGGCGTTCTCGTCATCACTGCGTGAAATAGGGCCCCGAAATCAGCAGGCGTAACCGGTTCCTGATCTTGAGGCACTGTTGAAGCGGTGGCTCGACCGGGTCATCTGCGTCATTGCTGTCGGGAAGTGTATCTGCCGATAATCCACTGACGTTAATTACTGTCAGTATTCGACGGTCTGAAAATGTTGCGCTGAGTCCGGTAACGGCCGGTCAGGCCTCGGATAGCTCGTGGAGCGGGCACGCATGCAGGTGCCTTGGGCTGATCGTCGTTAGAGGAATCAGGGTGTGCTCGTCAGTAGCCTTGGAAGGCTCGTCAGAAGAGACGTGCACCGCTGGCAGAAGAGCCAGGTCTGACGCGGTAAAGCAGTTGTCTCGGTCGCGTCTGCGGCTTCGACGATGAAGCATCAAGCGTTATTCCGCAAATGCCATAAGCCCGGCTTGAGGGCCGGGCTTGGCAGAAGCTTGCTACGAACGTCTGTGTATCAGTACAGACGTACGGCGCGGCGCTGTTCGCGCTGGACTTTCTTGGCGTGACGCTTAACAGCGGCTGCTGCCTTGCGCTTACGCTCGGAAGTCGGCTTCTCGTAGAATTCGCGGCTACGAACTTCAGCCAGAACACCGGCTTTTTCGCAGGAGCGCTTGAAACGACGCAGAGCTACGTCGAAGGGTTCGTTCTCTTTTACTTTGACGGCTGGCATCCAGAGCTACCTTCATTCATTACCGGGGTCAACATCCTCGCGGCAAAAGAGCGCTTGAAGACGTCGGTTTTTAAGGGTTGCGGATGTTAACCCCTCAACGCTCGGAATGCAAAGCCTCTGATCGAAAACCGCTGGTCGGGGCACAACGCGGCGACTATTATGCGCGCCTTCGAATTCAGCCTCCACAAGGCGCAAGCCATGCTAGTACTGGGATTAGAAACGTCCTGCGACGAAACCGGCGTCGCGCTTTACGACAGCGAACGCGGCCTGTTGGCCGATGCGTTGTTCAGCCAGATCGACCTGCACCGCGCCTATGGCGGTGTGGTGCCGGAGTTGGCGTCCCGCGATCACGTCAAGCGCATGCTGCCCTTGATCCGCCAGGTCCTGGCCGATGCCGGCTGTGTGCCGACCGAGATCGATGCCATCGCCTACACCGCAGGCCCCGGCCTGGTGGGCGCCTTGCTGGTCGGGGCTTCCTGTGCCCAGGCACTGGCCTTTGCCTGGGGTATTCCGGCGTTGGGTGTGCACCACATGGAAGGCCATTTGCTTGCTCCTATGCTGGAGTCGCAGCCGCCGGAATTTCCGTTCGTCGCTTTGTTGGTTTCCGGCGGGCACACGCAATTGGTCCGGGTCGATGGCATTGGCCGATACGAGCTGTTGGGGGAGTCTCTTGATGACGCCGCCGGGGAAGCATTCGACAAAACCGCAAAAATGATGGGGCTCAACTATCCGGGCGGACCGGAAATTGCGCGGCTGGCGGCCCAAGGGGTTGAGGGGCGCTTCGTGTTCCCGCGCCCAATGTGCGACCGGCCTGGCCTGGACTTCAGTTTCAGCGGCTTGAAAACCTTCGCCCTGAATACCTGGCAGCAATGCATCGTCGCCGGGGACGACAGTGAGCAAGCCCGTTGCGACATCTCTCTGGCGTTCCAGCAAGCCGTGGTGGAGACTTTGACCATCAAGTGCAAGCGCGCCCTGAAGCAGGCCGGGCTCAAGCGCCTGGTGATCGCTGGCGGGGTGAGTGCGAACAAGGCTTTGCGAATGTCCCTGGAGAAAATGCTCGGTGACATGAAGGGCGGCGTTTATTACGCCCGACCACAATTTTGCACCGACAACGGCGCGATGATTGCCTATGCCGGCTGTCAGCGGCTCATGGCCGGCCAGCAAGAGAGCCTGGCGATCAGTGTGCAGGCACGTTGGCCCATGGAGCAGCTATCGCCGCTGTGACACGTATCTAGAAATGCCGTTCGCGTCCGGCGAACAGGTCGCGTAGATTGCCCCGGTGACGCCAGACGATCAGCGCGACAAGCGCGGTCATCGGCAGCAGAGCCTGCGGTTCCTGCCATGCCAGCAAGGGCAAGGTCAGCGGCGTGGCGATCAGTGCGGCCAGTGAGCTGGTGCGGGTCAGATAGAACATCAGTAGCCAGGCCGAGACGGCCAGCAGTGCGGCGGGTGGATAGAGTCCCAGCAGCATCCCGGCGGCGGTAGCGACCCCTTTGCCGCCCCGAAAGCGAAAGTACAGTGGAAACAGATGACCGATGACAGCGCAGACGCCGATCCAGGCCTGTTGCTGCAATGAAAGCCCTGCAAGGTTGGCGATCAGTACCGGTACAAGGCCTTTGCAGAGGTCACCGAGCAGGGTCAGGACGGCAAGCTTGCGTCCGGCCAGGCGCAGCATGTTGGTGGCGCCGGCATTGCCTGAGCCACTCGTTCGCGGATCGGGACGACCCGTCAGGCGGCTGAGCAAAATGGCGAAGGACAGCGAGCCGAGCAGGTAGGCGAGGACCGCCAGTAACCAAAACATGCTAACTATTCCGGGCGAGGACGCCCTGATTCTAACGGCGCATTGCGCCCTTGTCGTGCTGCGGAGAAGAGTGCTTGGACAGAGTGTTTATCGAAGGCCTGGAAGTCGACACGGTAATCGGTGCCTACGACTGGGAACGAGACATCCGACAATGCCTGCGGCTTGATCTGAGTTTCGCCTGGGATAACCGCCCGGCCGCCGCCGGTGACGACCTCAACCTTGCGCTCGATTATGCCAGCGTATCGTCGCGTATCCAGGCATTTGCCGGGCAGGCCCGGTTTCAATTGGTCGAGACATTTGCCGAACGACTGGCCCAGGAATTGATGGACGAGTTCAAGATTACCTGGCTGCGGCTGAAGGTGACCAAGCCTGGCGCCGTCCCGGCGGCCCGCGGTGTTGGCGTGGAGATCGAGCGCGGATGTCGCTGATACAGGTCTTTCTCGGGCTCGGTAGTAATATCGAGCGCGAAACTCATTTGCGTGCCGGGCTTGAAGCTCTCGCCGGCTTCCTGGTGGACATCCGCTGTTCGGCCGTGTTCGAAAGCCAACCGGTGGGCATCAAGAGCGGACCGTTCTTCAACTTCGTCGTGTCGGCCTACACGGACTTGCCATTGATGGAGCTGGATCGTCGTCTGAAGTTCATCGAGGCGGACAATGGTCGCTATGCACCGGACCGCAAGGGTCTGCCGCTGGACATCGACGTTCTGCTGTATGGCGAGCAAGTAGGCAATTTCGACGGACTGGTCCTGCCTCGCGCAGAAATCCTCAAGAATGCCTTTGTCTTGTGGCCTTTATCGTTGATTGCACCGGATCGGGTGCACCCGGGCGTCGGTAAGAGCTTCGCCGCTTTGTGGGATGAATCGCAAATCGATCAGGTGCTGGCGCCGGTAGCTTTTGAGTGGCGCGGTGAGCAGCTCACCCCGCTGGATCTTCTGCGAAGCAGCTGACGCCATCGCGAGCAGGCTCGCTCCCACCTTGACTGCGGTAGATCTCAGGACTTCATTCACCGCAAACCCTGTGGGAGCGAGCCTGCTCGCGATGGCGGTGGTGCATCAACCCACAACTGCCAACTGACACAACGTTCCGTCAGTTTGCGGCTCCCTTGTAAGCTTTCAATGCCTTCAGCCGCTCGCGTTTGATCGCCTCACCCAGCTCCGGCCCCTTGAAACCCTTCTCCAGCAAAGGCTGCACCGCCACTGCGCGAGCCGCTGCTGCCGCGCCGCGCAAGTAGTCAGCCTGTGGGTAACTTCGTTGTTCAAGCCCCTTGCGTCCGCGCGCATCCATCTCGCATGCCGCAATGAATTCCTCGAAGCGCTGAGGACGACGGTACACGTCGAAACTCTGTAACAGTTCGAGCAGCGTGGAGGCCTTCAGCTCAAGTGCGCGATGACAATGGGTATGGTATTGGCCGACCAGTAATGCCAGTTCCTGGCAGTCGCGAGGCACCTTGAAGCGCTCGCTCACCGCTTTGATAGGTTTCAATCCCTTGTGTTCATGAGCGATATGTCGCGGCCACTCATGCTCGGGCGTGAGGCCTTTTCCCAAGTCATGGAGCAGGCAAGCCCAGCGGACGGTCAGCGGTTGCTGGTACAGGGCGGCTTGTTCCAATACGCTCAGTGTGTGCACTCCGGTGTCGATTTCCGGATGATGGGCTTCCGGTTGGGGGACACCGAACAGTGCGTCGACCTCAGGCATCAGGACCTCGAGGGCCGAACAGTCGCGCAAGACCTGGATGAAGACCTGTGGTTGATTTTCCATCAGGGCGCGGGAGATTTCCTTCCAACTGCGCTCGGCCGTCAAGGCTTCCAGCTCGCCGGAATGACTTAGTTGACGCATCAGTTCAAGGGTTTCATCGGCTACCTTGAAGCCCAGCGGCGCATAGCGAGCGGCAAAGCGTGCAACCCGCAGGACTCGGAGAGGATCTTCGGCGAATGCCGGGGAAACGTGGCGCAAAAGTCGTGCTTCGAGATCGCGCTGGCCATGGTATGGATCAGTGAGATTGCCTTCGTCATCCTCGGCCATCGCGTTGATGGTCAAGTCCCTGCGAACCAGATCTTCTTCAAGCGTTACTTCAGGGCTGGCATGAAACACGAAACCACCATAACCCCGACCGCTTTTGCGTTCGGTGCGGGCGAGGGCGTATTCCTCCCCTGTGTCCGGGGAAAGAAACACAGGAAAGTCTGCGCCTACGGGACGAAACCCCTTGGCAAGCATTTCCTCGGCGGTAGCGCCCACCACAACCCGGTCGATATCGGTGACAGGAATGCCCAGCAGGCGATCACGAACGGCACCGCCGACTTTGTAAATCTGCATAAAAAACCTCCGTTGATCCGACAGGATAACCTTTGCACCGGACCTTCGGAGGCGAAAGCGAAATCAAAGATGAATGACAGCCAGGTCCAGCCGGCCATAGTCTCCTTCTGCTTGCTCGGCTCTGGGGGGCACATGGTGGGTTTTCATCACCTGGTCGCCTTGTAGGGTTTCCAGATGGATGTCGAAGCCCCACAGACGGTGCAGATGCTTGAGCACCTCATCGGTGGAGTCGCCCAGTGGTTTACGGTTATGTGCCTGGTGTCGCAGGGTCAGCGAGCGATCCCCACGGCGATCGATGCTGTAGATCTGTACGTTGGGCTCGCGATTGCCCAGGTTGTATTGCGCAGCGAGGGTCTCGCGAATGATGCGGTAGCCGCTTTCGTCGTGAATGGCGGGCACCAGCAGGTCATCTTTTTGGTCATCGTCGAGAATGCTGAACAACTTCAAGTCCCGGATCACCTTGGGCGAGAGATACTGCAGGATGAAGCTCTCGTCCTTGAAGCTGCTCATGGCGAATTTGATCGTGGATAACCAGTCCGAGCCAGCGATTTCGGGGAACCACCGGCGGTCTTCCTCGGTGGGGTTCTCACACATGCGCCGAATGTCGCGGTACATGGCAAAGCCCAGCGCGTAAGGGTTGATGCCACTGTAATAAGGGCTATCGAAGCCGGGCTGGAATACCACGCTCGTGTGGGATGTCAGGAACTCCATCATGAAGCCATCGGTGACCAGGCCTTCGTCATACAGGTCGTTCATCAGCGTGTAGTGCCAGAACGTGGCCCATCCCTCGTTCATCACCTGGGTCTGGCGTTGTGGATAGAAGTATTGGGCGATCTTGCGCACGATACGCACGATTTCCCGCTGCCACGGTTCCAGCAGCGGAGCGTGTTTTTCGATGAAATAAAGGATGTTTTCCTGGGGTTCGGCGGGAAAGCGCGCATTGTCCTTCTCGCTGTACTTGTCGGCGCCCTTGGGAATGGTCCGCCACAGATCGTTGATCTGCTTTTGCAGATGCTCTTCACGATCCTTTTGACGCCGGCGCTCTTCTTCGGCGGAGATCGGGTAGGGCCTTTTGTAGCGGTCGACCCCGTAGTTCATCAGCGCATGGCAGGAGTCCAGCAGGTCCTCCACCGCGTCGATGCCGTGGCGCTCCTCGCATTGCATGATGTACTGCTTGGCGAACACCAGATAATCGATGATCGAGCTGGCATCGGTCCAGGTGCGGAACAGGTAGTTGCCCTTGAAGAAGCTGTTGTGGCCATAGCAGGCATGCGCGACCACGAGCGCCTGCATGCAGATAGTGTTTTCTTCCATCAGGTAAGCGATGCAAGGGTCGGAGTTGATCACGATTTCATAGGCCAGCCCCATCTGGCCACGTGTGTAGGATTTTTCGGTGCTGAGGAAGTGCTTGCCGTAGGACCAGTGGTGGTAACCCAGTGGCATGCCGACCGACGCATAGGCGTCCATCATCTGTTCGGCGGTGATTACCTCGATCTGGTTGGGATAGGTGTCGAGGGCATAACGGTCCGCGATACGGCTGATTTCACGGTCGTAGGCCTGGATCAGCTCGAACGTCCATTCGGAGCCGGTGGAAATAGGCTGGCGCTTCTGCTCTTTTTTGGCGGTCATGTCACTAACCTGCGCTGGAAGAGTTCACGGAAGACCGGATAGATATCCCCGGCCGAGACCAGTTGCTGTTGAGCGAACGTATCGGAGAAGGCTTCGGCAATGCGTTCGTATTCATACCACAGGGCCTGATGTTCCCGCGGTGTGATTTCCACATAGGTGTAGTACTGGACGAACGGCATGATCTGGTTGATCAGGATGTCGCGACAGATCGGCGAGTCGTCGTTCCAGTTGTCACCATCGGATGCCTGGGCTGCGTAGATGTTCCATTCATTGGCGGGGTAGCGTTCGGCCATGATTTCCTGCATCAATTTCAAGGCGCTGGAAACGATGGTGCCGCCGGTTTCCCTGGAATAGAAGAACTCTTCCTCATCCACTTCACGGGCACTGGTGTGGTGGCGAATGAACACCACGTCGATCTTGTCGTAGTTCCGCTTGAGAAACAGGTACAGCAAGATGAAGAACCGCTTGGCGATGTCCTTGGTTGCCTGGGTCATGGAGCCGGACACGTCCATCAGGCAGAACATGACGGCTTTGGAGCTTGGGTTGGGCTGCTTGACCAGCAGGTTGTACTTGAGGTCGAAGGTGTCCAGGAACGGCACCCGATGAATCCGGGCGCTGAGTTTCTCTATCTCGGCTTCCAGGTCCTGAATATCGCCAAAATTGTCAGGCTCTTCCTGTTTCAGACGGGCCAGTTCCTCTTTGACTTCCCGCAGTTTCGCCCGGCTGCTGCCAGACAGGGCGATGCGCCGGGCATGGGCCGAGCGGAGGGTGCGGATGATGTTGATGCGTGACGGATTACCTTCGTTGCTGATACCGGCGCGTACAGTCTTGAAGGTATCGGTACCGGTCAGGTTGCGTTTGACCAGGTTCGGCAACTCCAGATCCTCGAACATGAATTCCAGGAATTCCTCCTGGGTGATCTGGAACACGAATTCGTCCATGCCTTCGCCGGAATTACCGGCCTTGCCGGGGCCTCTGCCGCCGCCTCCGCCCGGTGGACGGGGAATGTGCTCGCCGCTGGTGAATTCCTTGTTGCCGGGATGCACGACGGTCTGTTTGCCACCGCGGCCATGGTGAAGCACTGGCTCATCGATGTCGCGGCCAGGGATGCTGATCTGTTCGCCATGCTCCATATCGGTAATGGAACGGCGACTGACCGCCTCTTCAACGGCCTTCTTGATATGGTCACGATAACGCCGCAGAAACCGCTGGCGGTTCACCGTGCTCTTGTTCTTGCCATTAAGGCGTCGGTCGATCACATAGCTCATAGGCCCTCCGGGTAGCTTCAAGTTGTGAGCTGCAAGCAGCAAGTAGAAGCCGTTACCCGGACTACTGAGGGTATTCGCCTTTCTCTTGCGGCCTGCGGCTTATAGCTTGCAGCTGCCTCACTGCGATTTCCGGACCCGCAGGTACCACTCGGAGAGCAGCCGTACCTGTTTGTCGGTGTAGCCACGTTCGACCATGCGTGTAACGAAGTCGTTGTGTTTTTGCTGATCCTCCTTGCTGGCCTTGGCGTTGAAGCTGATGACCGGCAGCAGATCCTCAGTGTTGGAGAACATTTTCTTCTCGATGACCACCCGCAGCTTTTCATAGCTGAGCCAGGTCGGGTTCTTGCCGTTGTTGTTGGCGCGGGCACGCAATACGAAGTTGACGATTTCGTTGCGGAAGTCCTTCGGATTGCTGATGCCAGCCGGTTTTTCGATTTTTTCCAGCTCTTCGTTAAGCGCTACGCGATTGAGAATTTCTCCGGTTTCCGGATCGCGATATTCCTGGTCCTGAATCCAGAAGTCTGCGTACAGCACGTAGCGGTCGAAGATGTTCTGGCCGTATTCGCTGTAGGACTCCAGGTACGCGGTCTGGATTTCCTTGCCGATGAACTCGATATAACGTGGCGCGAGGTATTCCTTGAGGAAGCGCAGATAGCGTTCGCGGGTTTCCGCCTGGAATTGTTCCTGCTCGATCTGCTGTTCCAGTACGTACAGGAGGTGGACCGGGTTGGCCGCTATCTCGTGGGGATCGAAGTTGAAGACCTTGGACAGGATCTTGAACGCGAAACGTGTAGACAGTCCGTTCATCCCTTCGTCGACACCCGCATTGTCGCGGTATTCCTGGATCGACTTGGCCTTCGGATCGGTGTCCTTGAGGTTCTCGCCATCGTACACGCGCATCTTGGAATAGATGTTGGAGTTCTCCGGTTCCTTGAGGCGCGACAGCACGGTGAACTGGGCCAGCATTTTCAGTGTGTCCGGAGCGCAGTGGGCCTTGGACAGGGAGCTGTTGAACAGCAGTTTGTCGTAGATCTTCACCTCGTCGGTGACCCGCAGGCAGTATGGCACCTTGACGATGTAGATCCGGTCGATGAACGCTTCGTTGTTCTTGTTGTTGCGGAAGGTATGCCATTCCGACTCGTTGGAGTGGGCCAGCAGGATACCGCTGAACGGAATCGCCCCCAGGCCCTCGGTGCTGTTGTAGTTGCCTTCCTGAGTGGCGGTCAACAAGGGGTGCAGTACCTTGATCGGTGCCTTGAACATCTCGACGAATTCCATCAGGCCCTGGTTGGCCCGGCACAATGCCCCCGAGTAGCTGTAGGCGTCGGCGTCGTTCTGCGGGAATTCTTCCAGCTTGCGGATATCGACCTTGCCCACCAGTGCCGAAATATCCTGGTTGTTTTCGTCCCCGGGTTCGGTCTTGGCTACCCCGATCTGGTTGAGGATCGACGGATAGAGCTTGACCACGCGGAACTGGCTGATGTCGCCGCCGAACTCGGCCAGGCGCTTGGTGGCCCATGGCGACATGATGGTGTTGAGGTAACGCCGCGGTATGCCAAAGTCTTCTTCAAGAATCGCACCGTCCTCGGTGGCATTGAACAGCCCCAGGGGTGATTCGAAAACCGGCGAGCCCTTGATGGCATAGAAGGGCACCTTCTCGATCAATTGCTTGAGCTTCTCGGCCAGGGACGACTTACCGCCACCTACCGGGCCGAGCAGATAGAGAATCTGTTTCTTCTCCTCCAGGCCTTGGGCGGCGTGGCGGAAATACGACACGATCTGGTCGATGCATTCTTCCATCCCGTGGAAGTCTTCAAAGGCCGGATAGCGGCGGATCACCTTGTTGGAAAAGATCCGCGAGAGCCTCGAATTGGTCGAGGTGTCCAGCAGTTCCGGTTCTCCGATGGCCAGCAACAGACGTTCCGCAGCCGATGCGTAGGCGCTGCGATCCTGCTTGCAGAGTTCGAGGTATTCCTGCAGCGAGTACTCCTCCTGCCGCGTGGACTCGAAACGTTGCTGGAAGTGGCTAAAAATACTCATGACGTCACCTCGCTCGATACGTGGAGCCGGTGTCGGATCAATCAGTCGATGCTGGCCAGCCGCTGGGAACCCAGCTGCCGTTTACCCCCCAGAATGCTTCCAAGAATCCAGGTTCTTGAAAGCTGACTCCCGATGATCCGCGCGCCGGTGTACCGGCTCTCCCCTGTTTTGGATGGCCTGAGGCTAAGAATAGTTCGGAATCGGAGAGGCACAGGTGGAATGCGTAATAAGTTATGGCAGACCGTTCGTCTGCCATCGCTCAAGCCCGCGGATTACGCGGGTTTTGAGCGGCATAAAAAATTATTCGTTGGAGCCTTGCGCTGTTTCTGACGGATACGTCGTACGCCAAAGTTCAAAACCGCCGTCCAGGCTGTAGACGTTGGTAAAGCCCTGGCCGACCAGGTGCGCAGCTGCGTTCTGGCTGGAGTTCCCGTGGTAGCAAACGACAACCACGGGAGCGTCGAGATCGGCGCGGGTGATGAAATCGTGCAGGGAGTGGTTATCCAGGTGTCTGGAGCCGCTGATATGCGAGGCGGCAAACGTGGCGGGGTCACGGACATCGACGACGACAGCACCTTGCTCGCGCAGGGCCTGGGCCTTTTCCGGGGGGATGCGTTTGAATTCGCTCATGGGGACTCCTGTGGCCTGAACTACGCGCCGCTCAGACGACGGTGCCGGCCGGTGCTGATTTAGTGGTCGGGGGATGGGATTTGGGGCGGCCCTGCTCATCGCAATCGCAACGCAGTCGCTCGCCGGTGTCGACGTTCATCAGGGTCATGGCACTTCCCCATACGCAGCCGGTGTCGAGGGCAAAGACCCCGGGTTCGTCGCACTGACCTTCCAGCGACGCCCAGTGACCGAAGATGATTTTCACGTTACGGGTCTTGCGCTCCGGGTGTTTGAACCAGGGGGCGTAGCCGGGCGGCGCGGTCTCGATGCCTTCCTTGCTCTTGAGGTCGAGCTTGCCGTCGCGGGTGCAGAAGCGCATGCGGGTGAAGTAGTTGGTGATGACTCGAAGACGGGCGACGCCGGTGAGGTCGTTGTTCCACTTCGCCGGGTCGTTGCCGTACATGCCGTCCAGGTAGGGAGCGAAAAGGTTGTCGTCGCGCAAGGCCTGCTCGACTTCGCCGGCGCACTTGAGCGCTTTGCGCAAGGACCACTGGGGTGGAAGACCTGCGTGAACCAGCGCCAGGTTGCGGTGCTCGTCGTAGTGCATGAGTTTCTGTTGGCGTAACCATTCCAGCAGCTCGACGCAGTCGGGGGCGTCGAGTATTTCCCTCAAAGTGTCGGATTTTTTCAAACGCTCGATGTTCTGCCAGGCGGCCAGCAGGTGCAGGTCATGGTTGCCCAGCACGCACACCAGCGAATCACGGATGCCATACAGAAAGCGCAGGGTTTCCAAAGACTCCGGGCCACGGTTGACCAGATCGCCAACCAGCCACAGCGTGTCCTTCTGCGGGTCGAAGGCGACTCGCTCCAGCAAGCATTTGAGCGGGGCGAGGCAGCCCTGGAGATCACCGACCGCATAGGTGGCCATCAGTGCAGAGCTCCGGGCACCGCGAGGCGGAAGGGTTTGATCACAGCGTCGAAGCGTTTGCCGTCCTCGGCCAGCATCTGGTAGGTGCCCTGCATGGTGCCCACGAGAGTCGTCATCACTGTGCCGCTGGTATAGCTGTGGCTTTTACCGGGGCCGATCAACGGTTGCTGACCAACCACGCCCTCTCCACGCACTTCTTCGATATGCCCATCGCCATCGGTGATGACCCAGTGCCGCGACAGCAGGCGGGCCGGCAGCGAGCCGTCGTTGCGTACGGTAATGCTGTAGGCGAAGGCGAAGCGGTTGTGCTCGGGTTGCGACTGTTCCGCCAGGAAGCGGGTGGTGACGCTGACGTCGACCAGATAACGGGGATCGGACATGCAAAAGGGCCTTGGAATGCGAAGCGGGACGCGGGTACGACTGATCGGGTCAGTCTAGGCCAAATATCGGGTAGTAAACCAGAGGGCTTACCACCCGATAGCGGTCCTCTTCAGTCAGAGGGCGTCCGCTTTAGGCGCGGCCTGTTCGCTGAGTTTGTCGGCCAGGCGTACGAATGCCGCCAGATCCAATTGCTCGGGTCGCAGGCTGCCGTCTACGCCTGCAGCTTCGATTTCGGCGCTGTTGAGCAGTAACTTCAAGGTATTACGCAAGGTTTTGCGACGCTGGTTGAAGGCTTCACGGACGACGCGTTCGAGCAGCCGATGATCCTTGGCCGGATGGGGCAGGACGGCATGGGGCACCAGCCGGACGATGGCCGAATCGACCTTCGGCGGCGGATTGAAAGCGCCAGGGCCTACATTGAACAGGTGTTCCACCCGGCAATGGTACTGGACCATGATCGACAGCCGACCCCAATCGCCTCCGCCAGGACCGGCGGCAAGGCGCTCGACCACTTCTTTCTGCAACATGAAGTGCATGTCGCGGATCAGGCCGGCATTGTTCAGCAGGTGGAAGATCAATGGCGTGGAGATGTTGTATGGCAGGTTTCCCACGACCCGCAGGCTGTTCGGTGCGGCATTCAGGCTGTTGAAGTCGAATTTCAGCGCGTCGCCCTGATGCAGGTTGAAGTTGCTCTTGCCGGCGAATTGCTGGTTGAGGATGGGAACCAGGTCCTTGTCCAGTTCCACCACGTCCAGTTGTGCGCCGCTGCCCAGCAGACCTTCGGTCAATGCACCCTGGCCTGGGCCGATTTCCAGCATCCGGTCGTCGGGCTTGGCGTTGATGGATCGCAGGATACGATCGATCACGCCAGCGTCATGCAGGAAGTTCTGGCCGAAACGCTTGCGCGCACGGTGTTGGTATTGCTCAGTCATAAATGGGTCTCGGCCATCTGGTAGGCGGTTTCCAGCGCGACTTGCAGGCTGCCGGTATCGATCCGGCCGCTGCCGGCCAGGTCCAGGGCTGTGCCATGGTCCACGGAGGTGCGGATGATCGGCAGGCCCAGGGTCACGTTGACGGCTGCGCCGAAGCCTTTGTACTTCAGCACAGGCAGGCCCTGGTCGTGGTACATCGCCAGCACCGCATCGCAGTGCTCCAGATATTTGGGGGTAAACAGAGTGTCGGCGGGAAGCGGGCCATGCAGGTCCAGGCCTTCGCTGCGCAACCGCTCCAATGTAGGTTCGATGATGTCGATCTCTTCGCGGCCCAGGTGGCCGCCTTCACCGGCATGGGGATTGAGCCCACACACCAGGATGCGAGGCCGGGCGATGCCGAACTTTTCCTGCAGGTCGGCATGCAGTATTCGCGTCACTCGCTCCAGGCGTTCGGGGGTTATGGCGTCGGCAATGTCCCGCAGGGGCAGGTGAGTGGTCACCAGGGCCACGCGCAGGCCTCGTGTGGCGAGCATCATTACCACTTGTGCCGTGTGAGTCAGGTCTGCAAGGAACTCGGTATGCCCGGAAAAGGCGATGCCCGATTCGTTGATCACGCCCTTGTGCACCGGTGCGGTGATCATGCCTGCGAACGTTCCATCCAGGCAGCCCTGGCCGGCTCGGGTCAGGGTTTGCAGAACGAATCCGGCGTTGGCCTTGTCCAGTTGCCCGGTAACCACGGGGGCGCCCAAAGGCGTGTCCCAGACATAGAGGCTGTTGGCGGGTGCCGGAACGTCCGGCCAGGTGTCGGGTGATACCGCTAACAGGTCGACAGCCACACCCAGCTGCGAGGCCCGCTCAAGGAGCAGGTCGCGGCTGGTGATGGCGATCAGCGGGTATGGCTGGGGTTGCGCGGCGAGCAGAAGGCACAGGTCGGGACCGATGCCGGCAGGCTCGCCGGGCGTCAGCGCGAAACGCTTGGGTTTCACTGCGCTGCCTGGCTTGCACCAGGAAGTTTGATTTCGACGTAGGCTTCATCGCGGATCTGGCGCAACCAGGTTTGCAGCTCTTCGTCGTACTTACGGTTGCGCAATACGGTCATTGCCTGCTGCTCGCGAGCCTGGGTGGTGCTGTCGGTGGCGCGGCGGCCAAGGACTTCCAGCACATGCCAGCCATAAGGGCTCTTGAACGGCTTGGACAGCTGGCCTTGCGGTGTCTGCGCCATGACCTGGCGGAACTCGGGCACCAGTGCGTTTGGATCAACCCAGTTCAGGTCGCCGCCGTTGAGGGCCGAACCCGGATCTTCCGAGAAGCTCTTGGCCAGCTCGGCGAAATCTTCGCCCGCTTCGATGCGGTCGTAGAGTTTCTCGGCCAGACGCTTGGTTTCGGCTTCGCTGCGGATTTCGCTTGGCTTGATCAGGATGTGGCGAACATGCACTTCATCGCGTACCTGGGTGCCGCCACCCCGTTTTTCCAGCAGCTTCAGGATGATGAAGCCGCCCGGAGTACGGGCAGGCTGGGTGATATCGCCCACGGCCATGGCACTCAGTTCGCGGTCAAAAGGCGGCGGCAGTTGAGCGGCTTTACGCCAACCCATGTCGCCACCTTCCAGGGCGTTTTCGCTGCCGGAGCGGGCGACGGCCATCTGGCCGAAATCGGCGCCTTGCTTGAGTTGCTGGTAAACATCCATGGCCTGGCGATAAGCACTCTGAATCGCTTCGGAGCTGGCGCTTTCCGGGGTAGGAATCAGGATGTTGGCCAGATGCAGTTCTTCGGAAAGCTGCATCTTGCCCAGGTCGGAAGCGAGGAAGTTCTTCACTTCCTGCTCGGACACCTGAATACGCTCGGCCACCCGACGCTGACGCACGCGGCTGATGATCATCTCGCGACGGATCTGATCCCTGGCATCCTCGTAGGAAAGGCCATCACGGGCGAGGGCCGCACGGAACTGGTCGAGGGTCATGTTGTTGCGCTGGGCGATGGTGCCGACGGCCTGGTTCAGCTCTTCATCGGTAATGCGGATACCGGAGCGTTCGCCGATCTGCAATTGCAGGTTCTCGACAATCAGGCGTTCGAGCACTTGCTGGTCCAGCACGCCCGGTGGCGGCAGGCCGCCGCCGCGCTTGGCGATGGTTTGCTGCACTTCATGGACGCGCTGGTCCAGCTGGCTCTGCATGACCACATCGTTATCGACGATGGCCACCACCTTATCGATGGACTGTACCGCGGCGTTGGCCGCGGTACCCAGGAACAGCGCGCCCAGCATCAGCGGGCGCAGACAATCAGAAAGCTTGGTCTTCACGTTCACGATAACCTTGGATGCCTTTGTCGAGGAAGCTCTCTACCTTGGCGCCGGTGAGGCCGCCGAGTCCCTTCAGGACAATTTGTAGGAAGACGCCGTGGTCGCCTTTTTCGTTTTCCGGGGCGGCTTGACTGAATTCTTCATAGTCGACCCAGTAACGGTTGATCAGGCGCAGTTTCCAGCAGCAATTGTCGTATTCGAAACCACCGAAGGCTTCCAGGGTACGGTTGCGGTTGTAGTCATACTGCCAGCGGCTGATTGCGTTCCATTGCGGCACGATCGGCCAGATGATCGAGAAGTCGTGCTGCTTGATCTTGTAGTAGTCCTTCACGTAGTTCTCATCGCCTGGTCGACCGTAGTCGCCGCCCATTTTCCATGTGCCACTGGCCTCGTCGTAACGGATCTGGTCGTTGCGATAGCGATAACCGGCGTTGATGACCTTGTTCGGGTTGTCTTCCGGCTGGTAGTGGAACATCGCACTGCCCGAGCGAGGGCTGTGGGTGTCCGGGTCCCAGTTATAGGTGGCGCTGGTGCGCCAGTCGCGGTTCCAGCGATATTCGTACTCAAGCGCATACGGCGAGACGTCCGACTTGGCATCTTCGCGGGTGTCGAAGTCAATGCCCGGCAACTGGACCTTGCGGTCCTTGAAGAAGAACGCCTGGCCAACGCTGACGCGCTGGCGTTCGAAACCGTTTTCTTCGATCCAGCGGCTGGTCACGCCCAGGGACAGCTTGTTCTCGTCGCCGACACGGTCAGAGCCGGTGAAACGGTTGTCCCGGAACAGCGAGGAATAGCTGAAGGTGGATTCGCTGGTATCGAAGACAGGAATGTCGTCCTGATCTTTTTCCGGTACATAGAGGTAGAACAGGCGCGGCTCCAATGTCTGGCGATAGTTGGAGCCAAACCATTGGGTGTCCCGGTCGAAGTACAGGCCGCTGTCGATGCTGGCGATTGGAACAGCACGGTTTGGCGTGCTGTCGTATCCATTCCCCACGACAGACCTTCCGGTGCTGTCCAGATCCAGGTCGTACTGGGTGTATTGGTACTTGAGCGCTGGCTTGACGTAGCCGTAGCTCGCTTCCATGGGCAGGCTGACGACCGGTGCGAGATTCATGCGGTTGCCATTTGCCCGGGCCAGTCCCCTTACATTGGTATCCAGCCATGACGTGGTAATGCCATTCTCATCGCTGTAGAGGCCGTCCCGCAAGTTCCGGTCAAATCGAACCAGCTCTGTTTTATACGCGAAGTCCAGACCATATGGGTGCTGCGGCAGCTCCCCGTTGAACGTGATCTGAGGCAGGCGGTTATAGGGCGTGACTTTCGAAATGGTCGCCATCTGGAACGCCTGGGCATTCAAGCGTGCCACGTAGTTGTCGCCGCGATAGCTGACCGCGCCCTGCTGGTTCACGAATTCCCTGGACTCGACACCGATCTGGTCGGTCTGAAGATCCTGGAAGTAGTACGGATCG
The DNA here is from genome assembly GCF_001269775.1 of Pseudomonas sp. Pf153. Taxonomy (NCBI): domain Bacteria; kingdom Pseudomonadati; phylum Pseudomonadota; class Gammaproteobacteria; order Pseudomonadales; family Pseudomonadaceae; genus Pseudomonas; species Pseudomonas sp. Pf153. The sequence goes on from NZ_LHVL01000029.1 coordinate 171,562, forward strand.
CTGATCTTGGTGTAGTCGACTTCCGTCAACACGCGCGAGTCCAGACCGCCCTTGTGCTGCCAGTTGTACATGTAGCGGGTCTTGCTGTAGTCGGACTGCTTGGCGCGTTCGTCTTCTTCGTCGTTGAGGTACGCGGCGCCGAACTGACCTTCGCTGGACTTGGTCAGGTAGCGGAACTCGCCTTCCATCAACAGGCCGCGCTTGCTCATGTAGCGCGGGTACAACGTGGCATCGTAGTTCGGTGCCAGGTTGAAGTAGTACGGGGTGACCAGCAGGAAGCCGGTATCGCTGCCGCTGCCGATGGTCGGCGGCAGGAAGCCGGACTGGCGACGGTCGTCGATCGGGAAATAGATGTACGGGGTGTACAGGATCGGAATGTCCTTGACCCGCAGCGTCACGTTGGTTGCGGTACCGAAGCCGGTCGCCGGGTTCAGGGTGATGTTATTGCCCTTGAGTGTCCAGGCGTTGCTGTTCGGTTCGCAGGTGGTGTACGTACCGTCCTTGAGACGGATGATCGCGTTTTCGGCACGCTTGGCATACAGGGCGTTACCGCGGATACGCGATTTGTGCATGACGTATTCGGCGTTGTCGACCTTGGCTTCACCGGTGTCCAGCTGAACATCGGCATGGTCGCCGACAATCAGTGCGCCGTCGTCGCGAACCCGCACGTTGCCGTTCAGCTCGCCACGATTTTCCGCCTGGTACAGGCTGGCTTCATCGGCTTCGACCTGCATGCTGCCCTGGCGCATGACCACATCGCCAGCCAGGGTCGCCACCTGTTGTTCCTGCTCATAGCGCGAAGCCTTGGCGCCGAGGAAGGTCGGGGCATCGCTCTTGGCCGTCTTGTCGTTCATCCCGGGACGGGGCGGCTCGATGTAGGCACCGGAGCAGTAAGGACCTGTCTCGGCCAATTGCGCGGGGGTGAGGTTCTCCCGCGGAACCCAGTCAAGGTGACTGTAGTCTTCACTGCGGGATTTCAGGCCACGACCCTTGGCTTCGGTAACCAGCATCGGCTTGTCGCCGGCTTCTTCGACCGAGTTGCTGCCAGTCGGGGCTTCACTGCTGTCGGAAACGGCGCTGCCTTCATGCACCGGGCGCGGCGGCAAGGCAGCGGCCGGCGTCTTGGGCGAACAGTCCCAGGCACCCGTTGCGGACACGGAGCAGTCATACTGCTGCGCCGCGACGACGAATGAAGAGGCCAGAGGTTGAAGGGCCAGCAGACTGCCGGTAACCAGCAACGGAAATTTTTTACGAAACGCGGGGGATTTCAATGCCATCTTATTAGTCCGGGCTTCCTGCGTGCCATCTGCCCGCGGTGTGGGCCGCACGCCTCTCGATGGTCTGAAAAAGATGCTGGATAATAAAGCATGACCCGCTTGACGGCTAGCGCCGTCGGAGACCCTTGCAATGCCCGACCAAGATGTACGCTTGCAACACCTTAAAGTTTGGCTCGATGAGCAACTACCGACTCTTTTTGCCGCACAAGGCTGGGGTGCCGTGCCCCCCGCCACATTGACCGCGGCCAGTAGCGACGCGAGTTTCCGCCGTTATTTCCGATGGGAAGGCGACGGTCGTAGCCTGATCGTGATGGATGCCCCGCCACCTCAGGAAAACTGCAAACCGTTCGTTGATATCGCGTTTTTGCTGGCAAAATCCGGAATCAACGTGCCGAAAATTTATGCCGAAGACCTCGCTCAGGGTTTTCTTTTGCTCAATGACCTGGGCAACCAGACCTACCTGGACGTGATCAATGGCGAAAATGCCGACGACCTGTTCCGGGATGCCTTGCAGGCCCTGTTGGCTTTTCAGCAATTGCCAATGGTGGCGCCGCTGCCCACCTATGACGTCGCATTGTTGCGCCGTGAACTCGAGTTGTTTCCGGAGTGGTACGTCAAGCGCGAGCTGGGGATCGAGTTCGATACGGCACAGCAACAGCTCTGGCAGCAGGTCAGCGATCTGCTGATCGATAGTGCCCTGGCTCAGCCGAAAGTGCTGGTACACCGCGACTACATGCCGCGCAACCTGATGCTCAGCGAACCGAACCCTGGCGTACTGGATTTCCAGGACGCGGTGTACGGTCCCGTGACCTATGACGTGACTTGCCTGTTCAAGGATGCCTTCCTCAGTTGGCCCGAGGAGCGCGTGCGTGGTTGGCTGGAAGACTATTGGCGGCAGGCCGGGGCGCTCGGCATTCCGGTCCAGCCGGATATCGAGGACTTCCTGCGGGCCAGCGACCTGATGGGCGTCCAGCGCCATCTGAAGGTCATCGGGATTTTTGCGCGCATCTGTCATCGCGACGGTAAACCTCGGTACTTGAGTGATGTGCCACGCTTCTTCGCTTATATAGAAGCCGTGATTGCCCGCCGTCCCGAACTGGCGCAGTTGGGTGAGCTGCTTTCCAGCTTGCGGCATCCGGCCGGGGCAATGGCATGAAGGCGATGATCCTGGCGGCGGGGAAGGGAGAACGCTTGCGCCCGCTGACTCTCACGACCCCCAAGCCATTGGTTCGCGCCGGCGGTGTCCCCTTGATCGAATACCATCTGCGCGCGCTGGCCCGCGCGGGGTTCACCGACATCGTGATCAATCACGCCTGGCTCGGTCAGCAGATCGAGGATCACTTGGGGAACGGTTCACGCTTTGGCGTGAAGATTCGTTATTCGCCGGAAGGTGAGCCGCTGGAAACCGGTGGCGGTATCTTCCGGGCGTTACCTCTGCTGGGTGACGAGGCGTTCGTAGTGGTCAATGGCGATATCTGGACCGATTACGATTTCAGCGCCCTGCGCCGGCCGCTCGAAGGCTTGGCGCATCTGGTGCTGGTAGACAACCCCGCGCATCATCCAGGCGGGGATTTCATCCTGGCTCATGGAAAGATTCACGATGGCGAACCGGCTGCCGACAAACTGACTTATAGCGGCATTGCCGTCTTGCACCCTTCGTTGTTCAAAGGCTGCTCGGACGGCGCGTTCAAGCTCGCACCGCTGCTGCGCCAGGCCATCGCCGAGGGGCAGGTCAGCGGCGAGCGCCTGGAAGGGCTGTGGGTCGATGTCGGGACCCATGAACGTTTGGCGCACGTCGAAACCTTGATAGAAGCGAGCCGTTGATATGTGGTGGCCAGGGACTCTGATCGGAGCCGGAGCGGGCTTTGCCATAGCCAGCATTCCGGGGGCCATGCTTGGTGCATTGTTGGGGCAGGCGCTGGATCGGCGCCTGAACCTGCAGAGTTGGGCGCAAGTGCGCGAGCGCCTGGGCGGGCGCCCGGCGTTGCGTAACGACGAATTGCTGTTTGTCCTGTTGGGGCGTCTGGCGAAGGTCGATGGTCGAGTGGTCGATGGCCATATCCAGCAGGCGCGCCAGGAAATGCGAGCGCTGGATCTGAGCGAGCCGGCCCAGCGCCGCGCAATCGCTGCGTTCAATCGAGGCAAGTCCGGGAACGACCGTATGCGCGGTTATCTGCGCCGACTCGCCACCCAGCCCCACGCGGCGGAAGGTGTATTGCGCGCCTGCTGGCGTATGGTCTGGGCCGACGGTCGCGCCGGCACGAGCGAGCGCGAATTGCTGCTCCAATGGGGCAAATGGCTGGGCTGGACACCTCAGCAAGTCCAGGCCTTGGCAATTGATTACGAACCGCAGAAGCCGTCGCTGCCCAGCAGTGGCGTGACTTATCAGGAGGCGTTGCGCCTGCTGGGCGTTTCGGCCACGACCGAGCCGTCACAGATCAAGCGGGCATACCGTCGCCTGCTCAGTCGCCACCACCCGGACAAGATTGCCGGCAACGGCGGGACCCCGTTGCAAGTGCGCGACGCCACCGACAAGACCCGGGATCTGCACAATGCCTATCGCTTGATTCGGGAGCGACGGGATTTCCGCTAGGTTCGCGGGACGACTGTGGCGAAGGGATAAATCGCCTCGCCACCGTCAAGCCGGGTTGGACTCAATTTCCAGGGCTTTGCGGATTCAACCAGCCACGAACCCGTCGAAACAGTTGCTCCTGCTGCGCCGACGCATTGGGCAGGGCTTTCAGGGACACTTGGCTGAACGTCGAACTTTTCAAGCGTTTGCTTCCTTGCAGGCGCTCCAGCGCCGCGTTGCGGTCCAAGGGCTTGTCCATGTAGAAGATGTCGGCGGTGGCCAGTTTCAGGGTCGGCGTGATTTCTGCCAGTCCGGGTTTGGCTGCAATCGGGGTCTGCGCGGCGACCATCACGAAACGCTCTATCTGCGAAGGCTGTTTTTCACTGAGGTAGCGCGCCGCCCAATAGGCACCCGTGCCGTGGCCCAGCAGCACGATACTGCGCGCACTCTGCTGCTCGGCGTAGGCCAGTGCGGCATCGATGCGAGCGAAGATGCGCTCGGCGTCGGCCTTGGCATGTTCTTCCTCGGTTTCAGCGATGACCGGGTCGACCGCGTCCGCTTCGCCGCCTGCCACCTGTTCGATCGGGGTTGCGGTGGTGGCGTCCGGGGCTGCGGCAGCCGTGTCGGCCGGCTTGGTCTCGGGGGGCGTTTCCACTGTGCGCGGTGCGATGGCATCGCTTTGCAGGTCTGGCAGCGTGATACTCAGACTGCTCCATTCGACATCCGGCAATCTTTTACGCAGAGGACCAATCACTTGAGGCCAGTCAGCTGTTTCGCCGGCGCCGGGGATTATGATGACTGCACCCTTGGGGTCGCTGGTGTTGGCCGGTTTCCAGAGGGCCAGGAACGCATCGCTGCCGGTTTGTAGCTGTTGCTGCTCCTGGATCGGGACTTTTCGTTCAAGTGCCGCCGCTTCTTCCTGGCTACGCTCGAGCAAGGGTTGGCGTTCGACGGGTTTTTCCCCGGCAGGCTGGTCCGCGGCGGTGGGAGCGGGTTCTTCGGCCTGTACAGAAAACGCACTCGGCAGGATCAGCGACAGGCACAATGCTGGCAATGCCAGGCGGTAAACAAAGGACATTGGATATTCCATGACCAGAAGTATTTCCGGCAGCCTAATGGGTTGGTCAGTGTTTGTCAGTGCATGAGAATTCAATGATGCGTTTTTGCTGCCTGTGGGTTATCGGCTGTTTGTGGCTCCCCTTGATGGCGTGGGCCGCCCCCGCACCGTCGGTGCATGGTTCGCATTTGAATCCGGAGCAGCGCCAATGGCTGGCGCAACATCCGCAATTGCGCGTCGGGCTGGTGTTGCAGGCACCCTACGCACAATACGACCGGCGCCTTCAGCGCTTATCCGGGACCAACGTCGAGTTGATGCACTGGCTCGCAAAGGCAATGAACGTCGAACTGACCTGGCGTAACTTCCAGGACGTGGCGCAACTGGAGGCGGCGGTACGCGAGGGGCAGGTGGATATAGCACCGGGCCTGACTCAGACGCCGGGCGGTCTCAGGCTCTGGCAGTTTTCCGACCCCTACATGCGCGTGCCGCAGCTGATCGTTGGCGAGCAGAAGGGCGCCGAGGGGGTGGAACTGGAAAAGCTCGACGCCCAGACCCGGGTCGCGGTGCGCATGCCCAGCGCCACCGCCGATTATCTGCGTGGTAACTACCCGATGCTGAATCTGCAAGGCGTGCCCATGGAGCGCCAGGCCTTGCAGCTACTGTTGAGCCAGCAGGCCCGTTACGCCGTGGTCGATGAGGCCGAACTGGGGCGGTTGATGGTCGAGCCTGAGTTCTCCGGGCTGGTGGTGGTGGGAGATATCGGTCTGCCGCAACTGCTACGGGTCGCTACCCGCCGGGACTGGCCACAGTTGGCCGGGATCGTCGACAGCGTTCTGCAGGCGATTCCGGCCAGGGACCTGGAGCAGTTGCACAGCCGCTGGCTCAAACCCAAGTATCCGCGTCTGACCGAGACGCCGGGTTTTTGGCAGAACTTGACCCTTTTGATGTTGGTCATGCTGCTGAGCAGTGTGGCCATTGTGTTCTGGCAGCGTCGCCAGCAACGTCAACTGGAACGTCGCCTGCGTAGCGCCCGTGAAGACATTGCCCAACGTGCCGCCAGCGAAGAAGCCCTGCGCCTGACGCAGTTTTCCATTGATCAAAGCACTGTGGGCATTCTCTGGGTCAATTGGGACAGCCATGTGCGCTATGCCAACCGCGCTGCCGAAACGATGCTCGGCTATGCATCGGGCGCGATCATCGACCGGCCCTTGATCGATTTCGAACCGGGCCTGCACATGGACCGTTGGTTGAATCTGTGGAAACGCGCCCGAGCCAGTGAGGAGGGGCCACAGAGTTTCGAAACCGAATGTGTGCGGGCCGATGGCAGTATCCTGCCAGCCGATGTGTCCTTGAGCTTCCTGCGTTTTCGCGATGCCGAGTACTTGGTGGTTTACCTCACTGACGTCACCGAGCGCCGGCGGGCGTTGGCGGCGTTGCGTGAAAGCGAGGCGCGCCTGCAAGGTATCGCCGCCAACGTACCGGGCCTGGTTTTTCGCCTGGAGCGGGCGCCCGTGACCGGGCAGATCGACTTCGCCTATATCAGCGAAGGCAGCGAAAGCCTGGTGGGCTACTCCCCGGCGACCCTTGCCCGAAGCGACACTGGCTTGCGCAGTCTGGTGCATCCGCAGGACAAGGCCGATTATCACCGCACCCAGGACCTGGCGCTGGACAATGACAGTGACTGGTCGTGGCAAGGCCGTATCCTGACCCGCGAAGGCCGTGAGCGCTGGGCTGAAATCAAGGCCATCACCCGGCGTCTGGAAGATGGCGCCTACGTCTGGGATGGCATCGTCTGGGACATCAGCGAAAGCAAGCGCATTGAACTGGAGCTGGCCAGTTCCCGGGAGCAACTGCGCGAATTGTCGGCGCACCTGGAAAGCGTCCGAGAGGAAGAAAAGGCCCGGATTGCCCGGGAGGTCCATGATGAGCTGGGACAGATGCTGACGGTATTGAAGCTCGAGACGTCCATGTGCGAACTGGCCTATGGGCAACTCGATCCCGGCCTGCAGGAGCGCCTCAACAGTATGAAGCGCCTGATTGCCCAGCTGTTCCAACTGGTGCGGGACGTGGCGACGGCGCTACGCCCGCCCATTCTCGATGCGGGTATCGCCTCGGCTATTGAATGGCAGGCCCGGCGTTTCGAAGCGCGTACACAAATCCCGTGCCTGGTGCAGGTGCCGGACAACCTGCCACCTATGAGCGATGCCAAGGCCATCGGACTGTTCCGGATTCTTCAAGAGGCACTGACCAATGTGATGCGGCATGCCCAGGCCCATACCGTGGAGCTGACTCTGGTCCAGGAAGAGGATGAATTATGTCTGACGGTCAGCGATGACGGTGTAGGATTTATTGCAGATACGGCTCGACCGACATCCTTCGGGTTGGTCGGCATGCGCGAGCGGGTGTTGATCATGGGCGGGCAGTTGTCCCTGGACAGTGAGCCGGGGGAGGGGACTACCCTGGTGGTGCGAGTGCCATTGAAGGAAGCCTGATGTTCTTGCGGTGTCTGGGTAGAGCTATCGCGAGCAGGCTCGCTCCCACAGGTATTGTGCGGGCATCACCCTATGTAGGAGCGAGCCTGCTCGCGATAAATCCTGAGTCTGGAGAATAAAGTGATTCGTGTACTGGTAGCCGAAGACCACACCATTGTCCGCGAAGGCATCAAGCAGCTGATCGGCCTGGCGAAGGACATGGTGGTGGCGGGAGAGGCGAGCAATGGCGAGCAACTGCTCGAGACCCTGCGGCACGTGCCTTGTGAGGTGGTGTTGTTGGATATCTCCATGCCGGGGGTCAACGGCCTGGAGGCGATCCCGAGGATCCGTGCGCTGAACAACCCACCCGCCATCCTGGTCTTGTCGATGCACGATGAGGCACAGATGGCGGCCCGGGCGCTGAAGGTCGGCGCTGCTGGCTACGCGACCAAGGACAGCGACCCGGCCTTGCTGCTCATGGCCATTCGCAAGGTCGCCTCCGGTGGCCGCTACATCGACCCGGACCTGGCCGACCGCATGGTCTTCGAAGTCGGCCTGACCGACACCCGGCCGCTGCATTCGCTGTTGTCCGAGCGCGAGTTCTCGGTTTTCGAGCGCCTTGCTCAAGGCGCCAACGTCAACGACATCGCCCAACAACTGGCCCTGAGCAGCAAGACCATCAGCACCCACAAGGCTCGATTGATGCAGAAGCTCAACGTTACCTCGCTGGCGGAGCTGGTGAAGTACGCGATGGAGCATAAGCTACTCTAAGCCCTTACCGCAGTTCCCTTGTGGGAGCGGGCTTGCTCGCGAATGCGGTGTGACAGTCAATACAGATGTAACTGAAGCACCGCGTTCGCGAGCAAGCCCGCTCCCACAGGTATTGGTGTCCGCATATCTGTTTGCGACACGGCCAAAGGCCGTGTTTGCTGCTTATCTCCCATCACGCATCACGCCCTTATCCAATCCCGCCATCCTTGTAGGGCGATCCTTACCCCGACGCTTCCATCCGGCTGAGGCGATTCTCTCCTTCGCCCCGATTTGCGTGGGAAGCAGGCTCCACTAGGCTTGATTCACAAGCAGTCATCAATACAAAAGGTGCGGGTATGAGCCAGGTTGATTCAAGCGCGGGGACCAGCGATGTGCTGGTCAGCTTTCGTGGTGTGCAAAAGAGCTACGATGGCGAGAACCTGATCGTCAAGGATCTCAACCTGGACATTCGCAAAGGCGAATTCCTGACTCTGCTCGGACCGTCCGGTTCCGGCAAGACCACCAGCCTGATGATGCTCGCCGGGTTTGAAACGCCGACCGCCGGTGAGATCCAGCTGGCCGGGCGCGCGATCAATAACGTGCCTCCCCACAAGCGCGACATCGGCATGGTGTTCCAGAACTATGCCCTGTTCCCCCACATGACCGTCGCCGAGAACCTGGCGTTCCCGCTGACTGTGCGGGGGTTGAACAAAAGTGACGTGGGCGATCGGGTCAAGCGTGTCTTGAGCATGGTCCAACTGGACTCGTTCGCCCAGCGCTACCCGGCGCAGTTGTCCGGCGGCCAGCAACAACGGGTGGCCCTGGCTCGTGCCCTGGTATTCGAGCCGCAGTTGGTGTTGATGGACGAACCCCTTGGTGCGCTGGACAAGCAGCTGCGTGAGCACATGCAGATGGAGATCAAGCATCTGCACCAGCGGCTTGGTGTGACGGTGGTCTACGTGACCCACGATCAGGGCGAAGCCTTGACCATGTCTGATCGCGTGGCGGTGTTCCACCAGGGCGAGATCCAGCAGATCGCGCCGCCGCGTACGCTTTATGAGGAGCCGAAAAATACCTTCGTCGCCAACTTCATCGGCGAGAACAACCGCCTCAGCGGACGCTTGCACAGCCACACTGGCGACCGCTGCCTGGTGGAGCTGGGGCGCGGTGAAAAGGTCGAGGCACTGGCGGTGAACGTCGGCAAGCCCGGCGAGCCGGTGACCCTGTCGATCCGCCCGGAGCGGGTGAGCCTCAATGGTGCCAGCGAACAATGTGTCAACCGCTTCTCAGGGAGGGTGGCGGAATTCATCTATCTGGGCGACCACGTCCGGGTTCGCCTGGAAGTCTGCGGCAAGAGCGACTTCTTCGTGAAGCAACCGATTGCCGAGCTTGACCCCGAGCTGGCCGTCGGCGACGTGGTTCCGCTTGGCTGGCAGGTCGAGCACGTGCGTGCGCTCGATCCACTTCTAGAGGCGAATTGATCGCCCCCTGTATCAACACACCAACCCTGCACGTGGAGAGAACAATAAATGTTGAGATCCCTGAAGTTCACCGCCCTGACCCTGGGCATGATGGGTGCGGCAAGCGCGATGGCGGCGGGTCCGGACCTGACCGTGGTGTCTTTCGGCGGGGCGAACAAGGCGGCTCAGGTCAAAGCCTTTTACGCACCGTGGGAAGCGGCTGGCAACGGCAAGATCGTGGCTGGCGAATACAATGGCGAAATGGCCAAGGTCAAGGCCATGGTCGACACCAAGAGCGTTTCGTGGGACCTGGTGGAAGTCGAGTCTCCGGAGCTGTCCCGTGGCTGTGACGAAGACATGTTCGAGCAACTGGACCCGGCGCTGTTCGGCAAGGCCGAAGACTACGTCAAGGGCGCCATCCAGCCTTGCGGCGTAGGTTTCTTCGTATGGTCGACCGTACTGGCCTACAACGCCGACAAACTGAAAACCGCGCCGACCAGTTGGGCTGATTTCTGGGACACCAAGCAGTTCCCGGGCAAGCGCGGCCTGCGCAAGGGCGCCAAGTACACCTTGGAATTCGCCTTGATGGCCGACGGCGTGGCGCCGAAGGATGTCTATAAAGTGCTGGCCGGCAAGGACGGTCAGGATCGTGCGTTCAAGAAGCTCGACGAACTCAAGCCGAACATCCAGTGGTGGGAAGCAGGCGCCCAGCCGCCCCAGTACTTGGCTTCCGGTGACGTGGTCATGAGCTCGGCCTACAACGGCCGGATTGCCGCGGTACAGAAGGAAAGCAACCTGAAAGTGGTGTGGAACGGCGGTATCTACGACTTCGATGCCTGGGCCATTCCACGTGGCCTGGACAAGGCCCGTGCCGAAGCGGCGAAAAAATTCATCGCCTTCTCGGTCGCTCCGCAACAGCAGAAGACCTACTCGGAAAACATCGCCTACGGCCCAGCCAACACCCAGGCCGTACCGTTGTTGTCCAAGGACGTCCTGAAAGACATGCCGACCACCCCGGAAAACATCGCCAACCAAGTGCAGATCGACGTCAGCTTCTGGGCTGATAACGGCGAGCAACTGGAGCAGCGCTTTAACTCCTGGGCTGCGAAGTAATCCCACCCTCTGAAGACTGGATGGGAATCCTTGTGGGAGCGAGCCTGCTCGCGATAGCGGTTTGTCTGACACATCACTATTGAATGTGCCGCAACCTTCGCGAGCAGGCTCGCTCTCACAGGAAGATCAGTCTCGACAGGCTCGGGTGTTTCAAAAGAACAGAGGCGGTACGCCGCCTTTGTAACGATAAAAAGATTTCCGGAGTTCACCATGGCCATCGCCGTTCCACTGAACGCGGGCACCAGCCCCACCCTGAAGCAACGGCTCAAGCGCGCCGAGCGGGTCAACCGCTGGAAGGCCCAGGCCTTGATTGCGCCGCTGGTGCTGTTTCTATTGCTGGTGTTCCTGGTGCCGATCGTGGCCCTGTTGTTCAAAAGTGTCAGCAACCCGGAGGTGATCGGTGCCATGCCGCGCACCGTGGCTGCCGTCGCTGCTTGGGATGGGCGCGGGTTGCCTGGAGAGCCGGTGTACAAGGCCGCCAGCGAAGACCTGGCCGATGCCCGCAAGAATCAGACCCTGGGCGACTTGTCCAAGCGCCTGAATATGGAACTGGCCGGCTATCGCAGCCTGCTGACCAAGACTGCTCGTTCGCTGCCGTTCGCCAGCGAGCCGGCCTCCTATAAAGAAGCCATGGAGAACCTCGATGAACGCTGGGGCGACCCCGCGTACTGGCAGGTGATTCGTCGCAATACCAGTCATGTCACCCCGTATTACCTGCTGGCGGCCGTCGATCATCGCATTGACGACCTCGGCGAACTGGCCACGGCCACCCCCGACCAGGCGATCTACCTGGATATTTTTGCCCGTACGTTCTGGATGGGGCTGGTGATTACCGCCATTTGCCTGGTGCTGGCCTATCCACTGGCTTACCTGCTGGCGAACCTGCCATCGCGTCAGAGCAACCTGTTGATGATCCTGGTACTGCTGCCGTTCTGGACGTCGATCCTGGTACGGGTCGCGGCGTGGATCGTGCTGTTGCAATCGGGCGGGTTGATCAACAGCGCCTTGCTGGCCATGGGTGTCATCGATAAGCCCCTGGAGCTGGTTTTCAACCGCACGGGTGTCTACATCTCCATGGTCCACATCTTGTTGCCGTTCATGATCCTGCCGATCTACAGCGTGATGAAGGGCATCTCTCCCACTTATATGAGAGCGGCGATTTCCCTGGGCTGCCATCCGTTCGCCAGTTTCTGGCGGGTGTACTTCCCGCAGACCTATGCCGGGGTCGGCGCCGGTTGCCTGCTGGTGTTCATTCTTGCCATCGGCTACTACATCACCCCAGCCTTGCTGGGTAGCCCGAACGACCAGATGGTCAGCTACTTCGTCGCGTTCTACACCAACACTAGCATCAACTGGGGCATGGCCACGGCGCTCGGTGGCCTGCTGTTGCTGGCGACCATCGTGCTTTATCTGATTTACAGCTGGCTGGTGGGCGCCAGTCGCCTGCGCCTGAGCTGAGGGAAGATCGAAAATGGTAAGTCCTTACATGTCCCCCGTCGAACGGGTGTGGTTCTACTGCTTGCGCACACTCTGCGGGCTGATCTTGCTGTTCCTGATTCTGCCGGTGCTGGTGATCGTTCCATTGTCGTTCAACTCCGGCAGCTTCCTGGTGTATCCGTTGCAGGGCTTTTCGCTGCAGTGGTATCACGACTTCTTTGCCTCGGCCGAATGGATGCGGGCGCTGAAGAACAGCGTCATCGTGGCGCCAGCGGCAACAGTGCTGGCGATGGTCTTCGGCACGCTGGCAGCCATTGGCCTGACCCGGGGCGATTTTCCGGGCAAGTCGCTGGTCATGGCCCTGGTGATTTCGCCCATGGTGGTACCGGTGGTCATCATCGGCGTCGCCAGCTACCTGTTTTTCGCACCGCTGGGGATGGGCAACAGCTTCCTGTCGCTGATTGTGGTTCACGCAGTGCTGGGCGTACCGTTCGTCATCATTACCGTTTCGGCGACTTTGCAGGGGTTCAACCACAATCTGGTGCGGGCGGCGGCGAGCCTTGGCGCTTCGCCACTGACGACGTTTCGTCGGGTGACCTTGCCGTTGATCGCCCCGGGTGTGATCTCTGGAGCACTGTTCGCCTTTGCGACCTCGTTCGATGAGGTGGTGGTGACCCTGTTCCTGGCCGGCCCCGAACAAGCCACGCTGCCACGGCAGATGTTCAGCGGCATCCGCGAAAACCTCAGCCCGACCATCGCTGCGGCAGCGACGTTACTGATTGCCTTCTCGGTAATCTTGTTGCTGACACTGGAATGGTTGCGCGGGCGCAGTGAGAAGCTGCGTACCACCCAGGCCTGAGGTCACAACACCGTTCCAATTGTGGGAACGAGCCTGCTCGCTCCCACAGGGTTCCTTGGGGCATTCATGAGCTGAATGACGGAACAACCCCCAATACCGAGCTATCCTTGTGCCAGCCCATACTCGAACAAGAGGCCGCGCACATGAGTCTTTCCTCATTCAAGATCGCCCACAAACTGATCACCGGTGCCGCTGCCATCGAGCAACTGGCAGCCGAACTCACGCGGCTGGATGTCGATAATCCGCTGATCGTCACCGACGCCGCGCTGGTCAGGTCCGGTACCGTGGAGCTGGCGCTGCAACATTTGGGCGGGCGCGATTACGAGATTTTCGACCGAGTCATGCCGGACCCGGAAATCGCCATCGTCAAGGATTGCATGCAAGCCTACCGTGATGGCGGTCATGACGGATTGATCGGGCTGGGCGGCGGCAGCGCCATCGATATTGCCAAGTGCGTGGGGGTCTATGCCGGTTATCACGGCGAACTGGAGGATATGTTCGGCGTCGACCAGGTACCGCGCAAAGGCCCGCCCATGATCGCCATCCCCACCACGGCCGGCACCGGTTCGGAAGTCACCAACGTGGCGATCCTCTCCGACAAGGCCGCGCAATTGAAGAAAGGGATCGTCAGCGACTACCTGCTACCGGACGTGGCGCTGGTCAGCCCGCAGATGACCCTCACGTGCCCGCGCAGTGTGACCGCTTCCAGTGGTGTCGATGCGCTGGTCCACGCCATCGAGTCGTATCTGTCCCTCAACGCCTCACCGATCACCGATGCCCTGGCCATCGGAGCCATCAAGCTGATCACCCGGGCGTTGCCCAAAGCCTTCTGTAATCCTTCCCACCTGCAAGCCCGTGAAGACATGGCCACTGCCAGCCTGATGGCCGGCATGGCGTTCGGTAATGCCGGGGTCGGAGCGGTGCATGCGCTGGCTTATCCCTTGGGCGGCCGTTTCCATGTGTCGCATGGCGTCGCCAATGCCTTGCTGCTGCCATATGTCATGGCGTGGAACAAGGTGGCCTGCGTCGAGCGGATGCGGGACATCGCCCAGGCCATGGGCATCAGGACCGAACACCTGAGCGATCTCGAAGCTGCCGACGAAGCCGTGGAGGCGATGAGCGCCTTGTGTGCCGCCGTGGAGATCCCCCAGGGACTCAGTGGATTGGGCGTGACCGAGGATGTGATCCCCTCGATGGCGGCGGAGGCCGCGGGCATCGAGCGGCTGATGCGAAACAACCCGCGCAGGTTGAGCGCCGCCGATATCGAGAAGATCTACCTGGCGGCGTATTGATCGTCGGCCACGGTGGGCGCGCCAAATCTTGAGGTATACAATGCGCGCCATCGTGGTTTCGCTCAAAACAGGTGCGTCATGCAGCCCTTCGCTATTGCTCCGTCGATTCTTTCTGCCGACTTCGCCCGCCTGGGCGAGGAAGTGGACAACGTGCTGGCCGCCGGGGCCGACATCGTTCACTTCGATGTCATGGATAACCACTATGTGCCTAACCTGACCATCGGTCCGATGGTCTGTTCGGCGCTACGCAAGTACGGCATCACCGCGCCCATCGACGCGCACCTGATGGTCAGCCCGGTGGATCGCATCGTGGGCGATTTCATCGAGGCCGGCGCTACCTACATCACTTTCCACCCTGAAGCCACCCTGCATATTGACCGCTCCTTGCAGTTGATCCGTGAAGGTGGCTGCAAGGCCGGCCTGGTGTTCAACCCGGCCACGCCCCTGGACGTGCTCAAATACGTGATGGACAAGGTCGATATGATCCTGCTCATGAGCGTCAACCCAGGCTTCGGCGGGCAGAAGTTCATCCCGGCCACCCTCGATAAGCTGCGCGAAGCCCGTGCGCTGATCGATGCTTCGGGGCGTGATATCCGCCTGGAAATCGACGGTGGCGTGAACGTGGGCAATATTCGTGAAATCGCCGCCGCCGGTGCCGATACCTTCGTTGCGGGTTCGGCGATCTTCAATGCTCCCGACTACAAAGAAGTGATTGAGAAAATGCGTGCCGAACTGGCCCTGGCACGCCCATGAGCGGTTTCGAGCAGCTGTTTCCCGGCAGCCTGCCGCGTTTGGTGATGTTCGACCTCGATGGCACTCTGGTCGATTCGGTCCCGGATCTCGCGGCTGCGGTGGACAAAATGCTGCTGCAACTCGGTCGACCGCCGGCCGGTATCGACTCGGTGCGCCAATGGGTTGGCAATGGCGCTCCGATGCTGGTGCGCCGGGCTCTGGCCAACCACATCGATGCTGAGGGTGTCGATGATGCCGAGGCCGAACAGGCGCTGGAGTTGTTCAACGAAGCCTATGAAGGCAATCACGTTTTGACCGTGGTCTATCCCGGCGTTCGCTCCGCCCTTAAGTGGCTGCAGAAACAAGGCGTGGAAATGGCACTCATCACCAATAAACCGGAGCGCTTCGTCGCGCCATTGTTGGACCAGATGAAAATCGGCCGTTATTTTCGCTGGATCATCGGCGGCGACACCTTACCGCAGAAAAAGCCTGACCCGGCCGCACTGTTCTTCGTGATGAAAATGGCCAATATCCCGGCCTCCCAGTCATTGTTCGTCGGTGACTCACGCAACGATGTGCAGGCGGCGAAAGCGGCGGGGGTCAAATGCGTGGCGCTGAGTTACGGCTACAACCACGGCCGGCCGATTGCCGAGGAGTTTCCAGCGCTGGTCATCGACGACTTGCGCCTGCTAATTCCCGGTTGCCTGGACCCGGCGGCTGAGATAACGTTGCCCGACGCTGTTCAATCCTCTTCTGGGAACGCCATCGTGGTGGTCACTCGCAAACTCTGGATGAAAGTCATGAAGGCCCTGGCCCGGTGGCGTTGGCGCGCCTGACGTGATCCTGGCCGGTCATCCGGCGCGTTTGCACACCTGACTGTCAGCTCCTCTTGCCACGAGGCACCCTCATGATTCGCGAAGAATTCCTACGCCTGGCCGCTGCCGGCTACAACCGTATCCCGCTTGCCTGCGAAACCCTGGCCGACTTTGACACGCCGTTGTCGATCTACCTCAAGCTGGCCGACCAGCCCAACTCCTACCTGCTTGAATCGGTGCAGGGCGGCGAAAAATGGGGGCGTTACTCCATTATTGGCCTGCCGTGCCGCACGGTACTGCGAGTCCATGGCCATCGCATCAGTGTGACCCATGATGGCGTCGAGATCGAAAGCCTGGAGGTCGAAGACCCGTTGGCCTTCGTTGAAAGCTTCAAGGCCCGCTACAACGTGCCGACCATCCCCGGCCTGCCGCGTTTCAACGGTGGGCTGGTGGGGTATTTCGGCTACGACTGCGTGCGCTACGTGGAAAAGCGTCTGGGCACTTGTCCGAACCCGGATCCGTTGGGCGTGCCTGACATTCTGTTGATGGTGTCCGACGCGGTGGTGGTCTTCGATAACCTTGCCGGCAAGATGCACGCTATCGTGCTGGCCGATCCATCTCGTGAAGATGCTTACGAACAAGGTCAGAAAAGCCTGCAGGCGCTACTGGAAAAGCTCCGTCAGCCGATCACGCCTCGTCCCGGGCTGGATTTCAGCAAGCAGGCGGCAACCGATCCGGTATTCCGCTCAAGTTTTACCCAGGGCGATTACGAAAGGGCTGTCGATACCATCAAGGAATACATCCTGGCCGGCGACTGCATGCAAGTGGTGCCGTCGCAACGGATGTCGATCGACTTCAAGGCTGCGCCAATCGATTTATACCGCGCGCTGCGCTGCTTCAACCCGACGCCCTACATGTACTTCTTCAACTTTGGCGATTTCCATGTTGTCGGCAGCTCGCCAGAAGTGCTGGTGCGGGTCGAAGACAACCTGATTACCGTGCGGCCGATTGCCGGCACTCGTCCTCGTGGTGCCACGGAAGAGGCTGACCGCGCCCTGGAAGAGGATCTGCTGTCGGATGCCAAGGAGATCGCCGAGCACCTGATGCTGATCGACCTGGGCCGCAACGACACCGGGCGGGTCTCGGAGGTCGGATCGGTGAAGCTCACCGAAAAAATGGTCATCGAGCGCTATTCCAACGTGATGCATATCGTGTCCAACGTCACGGGTCAGTTGAAGGCCGGGCTCACCGCCATGGACGCCTTGCGGGCCATCCTGCCGGCGGGCACCTTGTCGGGCGCGCCGAAGATTCGGGCAATGGAAATCATCGATGAGCTGGAGCCGGTCAAGCGGGGGGTGTACGGCGGAGCCGTCGGCTATTTCGCCTGGAACGGCAACATGGACACTGCCATTGCCATTCGCACGGCGGTCATCAAGAACGGCGAACTGCATGTACAGGCCGGCGGAGGCATTGTTGCCGATTCGGTGCCGGCGCTGGAATGGGAAGAAACGCTGAACAAGCGCCGGGCGATGTTCCGCGCGGTAGCGTTGGCTGAGCACGCCCCGAACGACTGAAACCCTTCATGCCTATGGTGAGGAAACAAGCCTGCTCACCATAGGCATCTGCAGTTCATCGAATCAGAAGTCCAGGCTGACCCCGAGACTTATCCCTTGCTGGGTGAGGTCGTCATCCTTTCGCAACGTATAACCTCCTCGCAGTGCCAACTCGTTAGTCAACTTGTGGCTGACGCCCAGGCTCAGGCGATTCAGATGGCTCTGGGGCGTATAGCCTTCAAGCGTGAAGTCGTTGGCGGGCAGGCTGTTAAGGGCGATGTTCACTTTCTGGGTATCGTCTTCGTACTCACGTTCGTGGGCATATTCGCCATACACCTGAGTCTGGCGGGTAAAGTTGTATTTACCCTGCAAGCCGATGCCCAGCCGCTTCGAGTCGCGGGATTGATCGTTGAAGGTCAGGGCCGTAGAGCGGTTGCTCTTTTCCGAATATTTATCGACTTCCACCTCCGCATAATCCGCGCTGATAAACGGCGAAAGGTGCCATTCGCTGCCCGGCTGGGCGATGTCGTAGCCCACGCGGGTGCTGAATGCCCATAGATGGCCGTCTGTGTCGCCTTTCTCCTGTGCTTCGTTGACGCCCAGGTCGAACTTGCGTTCCAGATTGTCGTAGTCGAGCTTGCCACCGGTCAGTGCCGCATCGGCCCACCAACGGTTTTGTTGGAACTGGGCAAAAGCGGTCGCCAGGTAGCTGTTGAGTTTGTAGTCCGAGTCGTTATGGCCCGCCGACATGTCCTGGCGGTAGAAACCGGCGGCAACCCCTACGCGCCAGGCCTCGTTGAGGCGATAGCTACCGCCTATGTTGAGGTTGTAGCCGCTGCCGTCGGCGCTGGCGCCGCTGCCCTGGCTGTCTATGTCCAGATGTTGTCCGCCCCCTGCGACGATGGCTCGCCACTGGCCGACCGCCTGCCAATCCTCCCAATCCGACTGCCATTGGCTGCGTAACTCGTCCTGGTGAGCCCGCAGAGTCGAGTGGGCCATTTCCGGCAACAATGTCAGTTCCCATGGTGCCGCGAGTAGGGAGAAGGCATAGTCGGCAATCAGTTTTTGCCCGGCTTCGGTCGGATGGACCGCGTCGTTGTAGATCAGCTTGCTGGGGTCCGGCGTGGCACTGTTGATGCCGTAAGTGGCGTTTTCCGTGCAGCCATTGCCGCTGAAGCAGGTTGCGGTGAGGTTCTCGCCAGTGGCGAGGCCGAATCTTGCCGGATCGGCGAAACTTTCCTTCAGCAAAAGCGGAATGTTCAACGGAATGATTTCAGCGTCGATGCCTTGCAATCGCGTAAGCAGGTGTTGATTGAACTGATTGCCCAGTTGCGAAAAGGTGCCCTGCAAAGGGCCGCCATTGAGAGCGGGGGTCAGACCCAGGTCGGGCAACAGCCAGACCATCACATAGCGGGCGCCGGCCGTTTGCAGCGCCTGGACACTGTCGGCCAGGCGGCCCGCGGCCTGGTTCGCTTGCTCGGGAGTCAATACACGTCCTTGAAGGAAATCGTTACCGCCACCGGAAAGGTAATACAGCGCATTCGGGTCGGCGCGCAGGCCATTGGATTGCAGGTAGCCGGGACGGCTGCGCTCGCCGGTGTCGGATACGCCGGTAATCGATTCGAGGATCTGGTCGGTGCGATAACCGCCTACCGCCCAGTTGTTGCCATCTGCCAGCCCCTCGCTGGCACGGACCGCCGACGTGGAGGCGGCTGTTTCATCGGCGGAATAGCCCAGGCGCCCGCCGAGCAACTGGGTGGAGTTGGCGGAATAGGCTTCACCGCTGCCATTCGTGTAATTCGGGCCGGTTCGGTTGGTATAGCGCGTAGTCGAGCCGGGCGGGCCGTTCGGGTCGGCGAACTGGCCAGCATCGTTGAGGCTGTCACCGAACACGATGAACTTGGAGTACGGATTGGGGGCGGCGCTCGCCGGGGAGCAGGCCAACGCCAGCAGGCAACCGGCAATCGGTACGAACAACGTCTTTTTGTTCATGGGTAAAGTCCGTTTTTATCTTATTGTTGTTAGGAAGGCGGAACGACAGTACCAAAAACTTTCCGCGTTTTGCCATCTTCCCGAGGGTCACGATTGTTTCAAAGCCCTTCGGGGTCGGTCATATTGCGTGCTCCGCCCAGCTAGGCTACTGTGCCGGAACGTATGAACGAGACTTCCCCTGTGTCGATTGTCAGCAAGCTTCCGGATCAAATGATCAAGGCACACGCCCGTTGGCGTTGGCGCGCCTGAATATTCCCTGCCGGCTGCGCCGGACCTGTACCGATTTGCCTTCTTTACCTGCTTGAAAGCCGCTTCGCTGGCGCATCACATGCCCTGCCAAGTGCAATACCGCGCGGGTTTATCTCGAAGGCTGTAATTAAAGTCAGTGAATTCAAAAGGTTGCTTACGCCATGTTGCTGATGATCGATAACTACGACTCCTTTACCTATAACGTTGTGCAGTACCTGGGCGAGCTGGGCTCCGAGGTCCGGGTCGTGCGCAACGACGAATTGACCGTCGCCGAAATCGAAGCCCTCAAACCGGAGCGCATCGTGGTTTCGCCTGGCCCATGCACCCCGACCGAAGCGGGTGTTTCCATCGAAGCCATCAAGTATTTTGCCGGCAAGCTGCCCATCCTGGGGGTCTGCCTGGGACACCAGTCGATCGGCCAGGCCTTTGGCGGCGAGGTGGTGCGCGCCCGACAAGTCATGCACGGTAAGACTAGCCCGGTATTCCACGAGGACAAGGGCGTATTCGAAGGGCTGAACCGGCCGCTCACCGTCACTCGCTACCACTCGCTCATCGTCAAGCGGGAAAACCTGCCCGACTGTCTGGAAGTGACCGCCTGGACCCAGCTCGAAGACGGTTCCATGGACGAGATCATGGGGCTGCGCCACAAGGCGTTGAACATCGAGGGTGTGCAATTTCACCCCGAGTCTATTCTCACCGAACAGGGTCACGAGCTGTTCGCCAACTTCCTCAAACAAACCGGCGGCACGCGCTAAGGACTTTTCATGGATATCAAGACAGCCCTGAGCCGTATCGTCGGCCATCTCGACCTGAGCACCGACGAGATGCGCGATGTGATGCGCGAAATCATGACCGGTCAATGCACCGATGCGCAGATTGGCGCGTTCATGATGGCCATGCGCATGAAAAGCGAGAGCATCGATGAAATTGTCGGCGCGGTCTCGGTCATGCGCGAGCTGGCGGACAAGGTCGAGCTCAAGACACTGGACGGCGTGGTGGATGTGGTTGGCACCGGTGGCGACGGGGCGAATATCTTCAACGTGTCCACCGCTTCGGCATTTGTCGTTGCGGCGGCCGGTTGCACCGTGGCCAAGCATGGCAATCGCGCGGTCTCGGGCAAGAGCGGCAGCGCTGACTTGCTGGAAGCCGCCGGTATCTACCTGAACCTCACGCCCGTTCAGGTGGCGCGCTGCATCGACAATGTCGGTATCGGCTTTATGTTCGCCCAGACTCATCACAGTGCCATGAAGCATGCTGCCGCACCGCGTCGTGAACTGGGCCTTCGCACCCTGTTCAACATGCTTGGCCCGCTTACGAATCCGGCCGGCGTGAAACATCAGGTGGTTGGAGTGTTCAGCCAGGCGTTGTGCCGGCCATTGGCGGAGGTGCTGCAACGCTTGGGTAGCAAGCATGTGCTGGTGGTCCATTCGAAGGATGGTCTGGACGAGTTCAGTCTGGCGGCCCCCACTTTCGTGGCAGAGCTGAAAAATGATCAGATCAGCGAATATTGGGTCGAACCTGAAGACCTGGGTATGAAGAGCCAGAGCTTGCATGGTCTGGCAGTGGACGGCCCGGCCCAGTCGCTGGAGCTGATCCGTGATGCCTTGGGACGTCGCAAGACCGAGAATGGCCAGAAGGCCGCTGAAATGATCACGCTCAACGCCGGTGCGGCGTTGTACGCCGCCGACCACGCCAACACCCTCAAGCAGGGCGTGGAACTGGCCCATGATGCCTTGCACACAGGCCTGGCTCGGGAGAAGCTGGAAGAACTGGGTGCATTTACCGCCGTATTCAAAGTGGAGAACGAAGGATGAGCGTGCCAACGGTTCTGGAAAAAATCCTGGCTCGCAAGGCTGAGGAAGTGGCCGAGCGCAGTGCCCGGGTCAGTCTGGCCGAGCTGGAAAACCTGGCACGCTCGGCGGATGCGCCCCGTGGTTTCGCCAAGTCACTGATTGATCAGGCGAAGAAAAAGCAGCCGGCAGTGATTGCCGAGATCAAGAAAGCTTCCCCCAGCAAAGGCGTGATCCGCGAACACTTCGTTCCGGCCGACATCGCCAGGAGTTATGAGAAGGGCGGAGCGACTTGCCTCTCGGTACTCACCGACATCGACTTTTTCCAAGGTGCCGACGATTACCTCAAGCAGGCGCGTGGCGCATGCAATCTGCCGGTGATTCGCAAGGATTTCATGATCGATCCATACCAGATCGTTGAAGCCCGTGCGCTGGGTGCCGACTGTGTGCTGCTGATCGTCTCCGCCCTGGACGACGTGAAAATGGCCGAGCTGGCAGCCGTTGCCAAGAGCGTGGGGCTGGATGTGCTGGTGGAGGTGCATGACGGCGAAGAATTGGATCGGGCCCTGAAGACCTTGGACACCCGGCTGGTGGGCGTGAATAACCGCAACCTGCATACCTTTGACGTCAGCCTGGAAACCACCCTGGACTTGCTGCCGCGGATCCCGCGTGATCGGCTGGTCATTACCGAAAGCGGCATCCTCAACCGTGCCGACGTCGAGCTGATGGAAGTCAACGACGTGTACTCGTTTTTGGTGGGCGAGGCATTCATGCGCGCCGAAAGTCCGGGCACGGAGCTGCAACGCCTGTTCTTTCCAGAGCGTGGCATTCCGGTGAGCGGTTCGACGCTTGATTGATGTTATGTCACCGGTGATCTCCCTTGCCGTAGAGACTGGCCTGCAAGCCGAACAGGATCTGTTGGCCAGTATCTGTGCCGGTGAGGCCGAGTTCGGCCTGCTATTCTGGCGACCCAACGATCGTGCGCTGGTCATGCCGCGCCGCTTGAGTCGCTTGCCGGGATTCGAGTACGCCTGTGATGCCTCGGCAGCGAACGGTTGGCCGGTGTTGCTGCGCGAAACGGGGGGAGAGCCGGTGCCGCAGTCTGCTGCCACTGTCAACATCGCCCTTGTTTATGCACCTCCACGCAGTGAAGGTGATCACGGTCGGATCGAAACCGCGTACCGCCGATTATGCGATCCCATATGCCAGCTGTTGGATGAGCTCGGTGGAGTGGCTTCGCTGGGGGAAGTCGAGGGGGCATTTTGCGACGGTCGATTCAATGTCAATCTCGACGGTCGGAAAATGGTTGGCACCGCTCAGCGCTGGCGCCAGAGCAAGGGCGGCCAACGTCCGGTAGGCCTGGTGCATGGGGCGTTGTTGCTGGACAACGAACGAGAGTCGATGGTTGCCGCGGTCAATCGTTTCAACGAGGCCTGCGGCCTGGAGCAGCGGGTCCGGGCCGAGAGCCACATCGCCCTGCATGAGAAATTCCCCGCCCCTCGCGCGCTGGAGCGGCTCGAGGCGCTTTATCGGGATTTGGCGGACGAGCTCTTTTAGCGCGTACCGAACACCACCATCGTCTTTCCCTTCACGCTTACCAGGTTGCGCTCTTCCAGGTCCTTGAGCACACGGCCGACCATTTCCCTCGAACAACCCACTATGCGACCGATTTCTTGTCGGGTTACCTTGATCTGCATGCCGTCCGGGTGAGTCATGGCATCGGGTTGCTTGCACAGCTCCAACAGGCAGCGGGCGACACGGCCGGTCACGTCAAAGAAGGCGAGATCGCCCACCTTGCGGGTGGTATTGCGTAGGCGCTGGGCGATCTGGCCGCCGAGTACATAAAGGATGTCCGGGTCCTGGAGGGACAACTCCCGGAATTTGCTGTAGCTGATTTCCGCCACTTCGCATTCGATCTTGGTCCGCACCCAGGCGCTGCGTTCCTGCTCCTTGCCCGCCTGCTCGAATAACCCTAGCTCACCGAAGAAATCCCCTGAGTTAAGGTAGGCGATGATCATTTCCCGCCCATCTTCATCTTCGATCAGGATAGTGACTGACCCCTTGATGATGAAAAACAGCGTATCGGAACGATCCCCGGCGCAAATGATGTTGTGTTTGGCCGGGTAGCGGCGACGCTGGCAATGCATCAAGAGCTTGTCGAGGTTCTTGATCTTGAACGTGGGAGTAATGGCAACCATGGTTGTATCCCGAAAGACTGCGCGATATGTGTTGGTTTGGTTTTTTTATGGATGCGAATGGCTATCGCTAAAAGCTGGCGATACGCCAGTGAATGGCCGCCAGCTTAACAGAGCTCTCTGAATTGATTCGAGAATTTACCTAGTGCCTTGTTCCGCAAGCGGGTTTCCTTGACGAATGGCGTTGGCATTCGAACGCTGAGGACTGCCAGAAGAAGCGCTGTGCTAAGCTGGCGACCCTTTTTTAGACAGTGGAGTCTTGGCGATGAAGGCACGCATCCAATGGGCTGGCGAAGCCATGTTCCTCGGTGAGTCTGGCAGCGGTCATGTGGTCGTGATGGATGGCCCGCCCGATGCCGGGGGGCGGAACCTGGGTGTACGGCCGATGGAAATGCTCCTGCTGGGCGTGGGTGGCTGCAGTAACTTCGATGTGGTCAGCATTCTCAAGAAGTCGCGCCAGGCTGTCGAAAGTTGCGAGGCTTTTCTGGAGGCAGAGCGAGCGACTGAAGATCCGAAGGTGTTCACCAAGATCCACATGCATTTCGTGGTCAAGGGGCGTGCCTTGAAGGAGGCCCAGGTCAAGCGTGCTATTGAATTGTCCGCCGAAAAATACTGCTCGGCGTCGATCATGCTGGGCGCCGCGGGCGTTGAAATCACCCATGATTATGAAATCATCGAGTTGGGGTGAGCCGGGTAGGCAACATGCCGCGTCGGAACAAAAAAGCGAGGGCCTTGTCTGGCCCTCGCTTTTTTATAGTGCTGCTTCGTTCTGACAGGCGGCGCGGTCATCAGATTCGATAGGTACTCTTGGTCATGACCTTGGCCAGCAGGCTCATGCCGAACTTTACCGGCGACGGAAAACGGAAGCCACCGGCCTCGAGAGCACTTTGCGCATGATGTTCCTCGTCCTCGCGCATCTGCTCCAGGATCGCCCGGGACTTTTCATCCTCGGGTGGCAGTTGTTCAAGATGCTCGTCCAGATGTTTACATACCTGGTGTTCCGTCGCGGCAACGAATCCCAGGCTGACTTTGTCGCTGATCAGCCCGGCCACTGCGCCGATTCCAAATGACATACCGTAAAACAGTGGATTCAATACGCTGGTATGGCTGCCCAGTTGACGAATGCGCTGTTCGCACCAGACCAGATGGTCGACTTCTTCCTCTGCCGCATGCTCCATCGCCTCGCGCACCTGCGGCAGCTTCGCTGTCAGGGCTTGGCCCTGATACAACGCCTGGGCGCAGACTTCGCCGGTGTGGTTGATGCGCATCAGTCCCGCAACGTGGCGGGCCTGCTCGTCACTCAGTTGCGCGTCCGGCTGCAGGATGGCCGGTGACGGGCGGTACGGCTGTCCACTGAAGGGTAGCAGCGTGCGCATCGCGGTATCGGCTTGCAGCAGCAGGCGGTCGATCGGCGAGTAATGACGTTGGGTGGTCATGCTTACCTCCGGAAAAATCATGGCGACCAGTTTAACCCAACCGGCCGCTCAGGATTTGCGTTGAATCAGGGTATCAACCCGGTGGCCAGTTCATCTGGCGCTGTCCCAATACATGCATATGGATGTGATAAACGGTCTGTCCGCCAAGTTCATTGCAATTCATCACGACGCGAAAACCTTCCTCGCAACCGAGCTCAAGCGCCAGGCGTTGGGCAGTTAACAGAATATGCCCGGCCAGTCCCTTGTCTTCTTCGGTCAAATCATTGAGGGTGCGGATCGGTTTCTTTGGAATGACCAGAAAATGTACCGGTGCCTGCGGGGCGATGTCATGAAAGGCCAGGACCTGATCATCCTCGTAAATGATCTTGGCCGGGATCTCCCGGTTGATGATCTTGGTAAACAGAGTATCCACAGCAGTTTCTCCCTAGGGTCGTGGAGCTCGAGTGTACTTAAGGTTCGGCTGGTGGGCTCGGTTTCGCTTCAAGTTTTATTCAGCGGGGGCAGTAAGCCTTGTTGATCATGCCCGCGAGGGACCTGACCAGCCAGCGTGGCCCCAGTCGCGGTAACCAGGCCAACCAGCGATTGCGCCGTCCCGGAATGATGATTGCCCGGTTCTTGTCCAAGGCGCGTACGGCATAAAGCGCTACTTCTTCGGGGCTCATCAGTGGCTGGCTGTCGATGAGTTTTCGCTCGTTCAGTTGTGCCCTGGCGAAAAACCCGGTCCGGGTCGGCCCGGGGCACAGTACCGATACCTTGATCGCGCATTTCTTCAGCTCGACCCGCAGGGCTTCGGAGAAGTGCAATACATAGGCTTTACTGGCGTAATAAGTACTCATCCAGGGACCCGGCTGGAACGCCGCGATCGAGGCAACGTTCAGGATCTGTCCGCCGCCATGCAACGCCATGCTATTGCCGATGGCGTGACAGAGGCGTGTCAGGGCGAGGATGTTGACTTCGATCAGGTCTTGTTCGGTCATCCAGTCCTGGCCCAGGAACGGACCGCAGGTGCCCATGCCGGCGCAGTTGACCAAGAGATCGATCTGCCGTTCACCTTCCTCCAGCTCCAGCAGAAAACCGGACAGTCTCAGTGGCTCCCCCAGGTCGCATGCCCGGAACAAGACCTCCACGTCAAACCGTTGAGTCAGCTCGATTGCAATGCTTTCCAGCCGATCACGCTGGCGGGCCACCAAAATCAGGTTTCGGCCGCGCCGGGCCAGGGCTTCGGCCATAGCAAGGCCGATGCCGCTGGAAGCACCGGTGATCAGAGCGTAACGGGTCATGCAGTTCTCCATCGCAACGGCCCGCTACCAGTGGACTGATCTGTCACCGGCGCGAAGCGCGCTTATTGTTCCTCCTCATAGTCTACAGAAGGCTCGGCGGGTTCGGCGGCGGGTTCTGCAGCCGCGTCATCGGTGTACTCGCTGCTTTCGTAGCTGCTGAGCGAACTGCTGCCGTATTGTTCCTCGATAGCGCTGAAGACACCGGCCAGCGTGGCGAAGAATATCAGCACGATCATTACCAGCCAGAGCGAAGCCAGAACTTTCACCGCTGTGGAATTGCGCGGTGGCGGTGGACCATAGCGATTGGCACCTTCGTTGCCGGGTGCAATGATGAGCACAAACGGGAAAATGCTGCCCACGAACGGGACAAGGGTGAGCAGCCAAAGCCACCCGGACCAGCCCAGGTCATGCAGGCGCTGGACGTTGAACTGAATACTTACGTAGGCAAAGCCGAGGAAGACGATCAACGCCAGCAGCCCGCCGACGATCATGGCCGCCGTCGAGGCGGAGGTGAAAATCCAGGCCGCACCGAGCGCAAAGGCCACGCCGACGATCAACATCATGACCAGCGTCAGCGACATGGTCCAGGCCAGGTATCGCAACCGTCCGATACGGCCTTCGAAGCTGAATGGCTTGAGCGTGCCAAACTCGGCGACCGCTTCTCCGACCTGCGCCCGGGGTGGCGCATAGGGGGACGCGGGTTCGAGGGTTGATTCATGGGGCTGCGGTTGCTGTGGCGAGTGCCGCACTTCGTTCAGATTCAGTTGGAGGGTTGGCTCTGCTTCGATGCGCGCATCGATTCCGCTCTTGTTGAGGGCTTCCAGGTACTTCTGCGCTTCGGTCTGGGACAGGTTGCTTTTAAGGGCTACCTTGTGCCCGCCGAACAACCGCTCGATGGCGCTGACGTCGCTCTTGAACAGCTCAGCGAGATTGAGCTTGGCTGTGTTCGTATCGACGCCCGGCAGCAGGGCTCCGTCGAATACGATGTTGAAACGGGGTTCGCTCATGCCGGGCATCCTTGTCATTCGAATTTAAGTAGTTGTGTTGTGATCAGTTAGTCTCAGCGAGGCCATTGACCGCCAAGCCTCACCGCCCGGGCCTGCGCCTGACGGTATTCTTCATCCAGGCGTCTGACCAATTGGTCGACACTTGGCAAGTCGTGGATTTCACCCACACCCTGGCCTGCGGACCACACGGTTTTCCAGGCCTTGGCTTCATCGTTCAGTGGCTTGAGTTTCGAACCAAAATCCACCTCCCCTTTGCGTTGCAGGGCGGCCGGGTCGAAACCGGCGTTTTCCAGGCTTTGTCGCATGAAGCTCGCAGGCACTCCGGAGACTGCGGGAGTATGCACGATGTCCGCGGCGCGGGATGTGAGCAACATCTCCTTATAAGCGTCAGGCGCATGACTTTCAGTCGTACCGATAAAGCGCGTTCCGAAGTAGGCCAGGTCTGCGCCGAGCAATTGAGCTGCCAGAATCTCATGGCCGTGGTTCAGGCATCCCGCCAGCAGCAGGGTTTTGTCGAAGAATTGCCTGATTTCCGCGATCAGCGCAAACGGACTCCATGTGCCGGCATGCCCACCCGCGCCGGCAGCCACGGCGATCAACCCATCGACACCGGCGGCGGCCGCTTTCTCGGCATGGCGGCGTGTGGTCACATCATGGAACACCAGGCCCCCATAGCCGTGGACCGCATCCACCAGCTCTTTCACTGCGCCGAGGCTGGTGATGACAATTGGCACCTTGTGCTCGATGCAGATCGCCAGGTCAGTCTCGAGCCTCGGATTACTTTGGTGGACGATCAGGTTGACGGCATAGGGGGCGGGGTCTTCCATCGTCCTCAGGCCCGCTTCAATTTCCTCCAGCCAGGCCTTGAAGCCACTGCTTTCGCGCTGATTCAACGCGGGGAAGCTGCCGACGATACCGTTGCGACAGCACGCCAGTACCAGTTGTGGGTTGGAAATCAGGAACATCGGCGCCGCCACGACGGGCAGGCGCAGGCGTTGTTCAAGCAGAGCGGGTAACGTCATCTGGAAGTACCCCGGATAAGAAACGTCGATTGGAAGTTAGAACGGCCGAACCACGACCAGAATTACGATAGCCAGCAATATCAATACCGGCACTTCATTGAACCAGCGATAAAAGACATGGCTGCGGGTGTTCTCGCCACGGGCGAAGCGCTTCAGTTGGGCGCCGCACATGTGGTGATAGCCAATCAACAACACGACCAGGGTCAATTTGGCATGCATCCACCCGCCCTGAGTGAAGTAAGCGCCGGCGTTGAGGCTGAGCAGCCAGACGCCGAACACCAGCGTCGCGATCATCGCCGGACCCATGATGCCGCGATACAACTTGCGCTCCATGATGCTGAAGCGTTCCTTGCTGATGCTGTCTTCACTCTGGGCGTGATAGACAAAAAGGCGAGGTAGATAAAACAGGCCGGCGAACCAGCAGACCATGCTGACGATATGCAGCGCTTTGAGCCATAGATAAAGCATTTTGTCGATTCCAGGATTCACGGTAGCCCGATAGTAGAGGTTAGAGTCGCCACACGTCACCTTGGCGGTTGTCGCAGGGCCGCGCCAGCCCTATCATCGACGGTTTTCCAGTGGTTCGTTGAGGGCAGGTTTATGGTCAAGGTCGGTATCGTCGGCGGCACGGGTTACACCGGTGTCGAACTGCTGCGTCTGTTGGCACAACATCCGCAGGCTGAAGTAGTGGTCATCACCTCCCGATCCGAGGCAGGCCTGGCCGTGGCCGATATGTACCCGAACCTGCGAGGCCACTATGATGGCCTGGCATTCAGCGTTCCAGATATCAAGACTCTAGGTGCCTGCGATGTGGTGTTCTTCGCCACGCCGCATGGTGTCGCCCATGCCCTGGCGGGCGAATTGCTGGCGGCCGGGACCAAGGTCATTGACCTGTCGGCGGACTTCCGACTGCAGGATGCGGATGAATGGGCCAAGTGGTACGGCCAGCCCCACGGCGCGCCGGAGCTGCTGGATGAAGCGGTCTATGGATTGCCGGAAGTCAATCGCGAGAAAATCAGGCAGGCCCGGTTGATTGCGGTGCCGGGTTGCTATCCGACCGCGACGCAACTGGGCTTCTTGCCATTGCTCGAGGCTGGGCTCGCCGATACTTCACGTCTGATTGCTGACTGCAAATCCGGTGTCAGTGGCGCCGGTCGTGGTGCCAGCGTCGGTTCGTTGTACAGCGAGACGTCTGAAAGCCTGAAGGCGTATGCCGTGAAAGGGCATCGCCATCTGCCGGAAATTCGCCAAGGATTGCGTCGGGCGGCGGGTAAAGAGGTCGGCCTTACATTCGTGCCGCACCTGACCCCCATGATCCGTGGGATTCATTCCACCCTTTATACGACCGTCGCCGATCGCTCCGTAGACCTGCAGGCATTGTTCGAAAAACGTTATGCCGACGAGCCTTTCGTCGATGTGATGCCGGCCGGGAGTCATCCGGAGACCCGTAGCGTTCGGGGGGCGAACGTTTGCCGGATTGCGGTGCATCGCCCGCAGGATGGCGATCTGGTCGTGGTGCTGTCGGTCATTGATAACCTGGTCAAGGGCGCTTCTGGGCAGGCAGTGCAGAACCTTAACATCCTGTTCGGGCTGGATGAACGGCTGGGCCTGTCCCACGCGGGGATGTTGCCGTAACTATAGAGTTACAGACTGCAAGCTCTAAGCTACCGGCTTGCAGCTCTAAAACTTTGTGGCTCACCGCTGCTCTTCAAATAGTTGACCGATTTTGTAGGAGAAGCGGATAATGCCTGCCATCACGCATTATGGCGGCGTAAACGCCGGGAGATATTCAGCATGAGCGTCGAAACCTTCACCCCCACGGCTTTGCAATTCACCCACGGTGCTGCGCACAAGGTGAAGAGCCTGGTCGACGAGGAGGGGAATGATCGTTTGAAGCTACGGGTGTTTGTGACGGGCGGCGGCTGTTCAGGTTTTCAGTATGGCTTCACGTTCGATGAAGAAGTGGCTGAAGACGACACGGTCGTCGAGCGCGAAGGCGTCAGCCTGGTCGTCGATCCGATGAGCTTCCAATACTTGGCAGGTGCCGAGGTGGATTATCAGGAAGGTCTGGAAGGGTCACGTTTCGTGATCAAGAATCCGAACGCCACGACTACCTGTGGTTGCGGTTCGTCGTTCTCGATCTGATTGTCGCCACAGCTTCAGCGAAAAAACCGCAGAGCCTTAAAGGCCCTGCGGCTTTTTGTTGTCCGAGGGGTAGGTGAGTTCAGGCGGGATAGATGGCGCCGAGTATCCGCAGGCCTCGAGCTCCCGTGACGCTGGGGCGATTCGCCGGAATGTTTTCAAGGCAGCAGTGAGCGAGCCATGCGAAAGCCATCGCCTCGACCCAGTCCGGGTCTATGTCATAGGCTGCGGTGTTGCTGACCTTTGTGCTCGGCATAAGCTCGGCCAGGCGTTTCATGAGGGCCAGGTTGTGGGCGCCGCCGCCACATACCAGCAATTCTTGAGTATCAGCCTGGGCATTTTGCAGCGACTCGACGATGGTCAAGGCTGTGAGTTCGAGCAGGGTTGCCTGCACATTCTCGGCGGCGAAAGGGGGCAGGCACGACAGGTGTCGGGTCAGCCAAGGTAGATTGAACACTTCCCGCCCCGTGCTCTTCGGTCCCTTGGTGACAAAAAATGGATCGCTAAGCATGGCCTTGAGCAGGGCTGGCTCTACTGTCCCGCTGGCAGCCCATTGGCCGTCGCGGTCGAAATGCTCATTGCGCTGTTGGTAAATCCAAGCATCAAGCAATACGTTGCCGGGGCCGCAATCGAAACCGGCAACCGGCTTTCCCGGTTCCATCAGGCTGAGATTGCTGAAGCCGCCGACATTCAATACGGCGCGGTTGCCGTCACGCTTCTCGAACAATGCTTCGTGAAATGCCGGGACTAATGGAGCGCCCTGCCCACCAGCCGCCACGTCGCGGCTGCGAAAATCGCTGACGACGGTGATACCGGTCAGTTCGCTCAGTAAGGCGGGGTTGCCAATCTGAACGGTGAAGCCTCGGGCCGGTTCGTGACGAATGGTCTGGCCGTGGCTGCCGATTGCTCTTACATCCTCGGGCTTGACATTCTGACGCTCAAGCAGCGCATTGATGCCTAAGGCGGCGAGTTGTACCCAGTTTTGCTGGGCGATGGCTGAGCGCGCTATCTCATCGGGTCCGCTGGTGCACAGGCCGAGCAGCTCGCTGCGCAAGGCGTCGGGCATTGGGGTGTAATGCGTGGCGATCAATTTGATCGCCGGGGTCAATTCAACCAGTGCGATATCCAGGCCGTCCAGGCTCGTCCCGGACATCACACCGATATAAAGCGCCATGGCTTAGCGCTTGCTCGAGGCCAGCAGCGTGGCCTTTTCTTGATCCATGCGGGCCATTAACGGCTGGCTTTGAGCCAGGAAGCGGGCGCGCTCCGACTTGGCGATCGGGTCAGCCATCGGCAGCTTCTGGCCGAGCGGGTCGACGTGAACGCCATTGACCTGGAACTCATAGTGAAGGTGTGGCCCGGTCGACAGCCCGGTGGTGCCGATATAACCGATGATCTGGCCTTGTTTGACGCTACTGCCGGTCTTCACGCCCTTGGCGAAGCCTTGCATATGACCGTACAGCGTCTGGTAAGTATTGCCATGCTGGATGATGACGGTGTTGCCATAACCACCACGACGGCCGGCCAGCAATACCTTGCCGTCGCCGGCAGCTTTGATTGGCGTGCCGCGAGGAGCTGCATAGTCGACGCCTTTATGGGCGCGAATCTTGTTCAGGATAGGGTGTTTGCGGCCTGCGGAAAATTTCGAGCTGATGCGAGCGAAGTCAACCGGTGTGCGGATGAACGCCTTGCGCATGCTGTTTCCGTCGGCGGTGTAGTAGCTGCTGTTGCCTTGTTTGTTGGTATAGCGCACTGCGGTGTATGTCTTGCCGCGATTGGTGAAGCGCGCAGAAAGAATAGGGCCGTTGCCGACGCTTTTCCCGTTGACCACTTTCTGTTCATAGATCACGTCGAATTCATCGCCCTGGCGAATATCCTGGGCGAAATCGATGTCGTAGCCAAACACGTTGGCCATGTCCATGGTCAGGCTATGGGAAAGGCCTGCGCGTGCGGCCGACTGCGACAGCGAGCTGTTGATGACACCATGGACGTAGGCCGATCGAACGGTAGGTTTGGTTGTAATCCGATTGAATGCATAGCCCTTGTCATTCTTGGTCAGGGTTATGCTTTCCAAGTCGCTCAGCTTGGTGTGTAGATTGATCAGCTCTCCACTCGAATTGAGCTCGAATTCGAGTTTTTGACCGCGTTGCAATTGGGTGAATTGCTTGGCTTGCTTGTCGCTGGCCAGGATTTCGTGGACCGACGTCGCGGGCAGGCCAACCTTTTCAAACAGAGTGGAAAGAGTATCGCCCTTGGCCACGATCACCTCGCGATGGCCTGGCTCTTTCTTCTCTTCTACGACCGGGGGCTCGGTCTGGGCGGTCTCGGTGGTGTCGTCGGAGCTGCTTTCGATTTGCGCGAAAGGTGATGCGGTCGGTTCGTTTGTGGCCTGGACGGCTTCGGCAGCGTCTTGATCTTGTGTCAGTTGTTCGGCGGGGCTTTCCAGCTCCAGGCTAAGAGTCGTCTTTTTGGCTTCAACGTCGCTGGAAGGGAAGACCAGAAGCGCCAGGCTGAGGAGGGCGGCAATTCCACTTGCGGCCAGCAAGTGGGTTTTTGGGTAAAGCGGTGGCGCTTTAGACGGTTCTGTGGTCATGAGTAATTTGACTTTTAAAAAGATGAATTGGAAAAGATGAATGACATGATGAAGATGAAATAACTGTATAAAATATAACCAAATCCCCTTCGAAGCAAGCCCGCAGACGCTCTGTCTGTGGATTGGTCTCCGTGTGCCGGGCAAACCTTGTATTTGGTGCGCGATCTTGTATGGTTGGGGCCCTTTGAATCTGAGCCTTGCGGGTCTGTTATGAAGTCGGTTGAAGAGCAGCTAGCGCTGATCAAGCGTGGTGCGGAAGAACTATTGGTCGAGTCCGAGCTGATCGAAAAGCTCAAGCGTGGGCAGCCGCTACGTATCAAGGCTGGTTTCGACCCGACGGCACCGGATCTGCATCTGGGGCACACCGTTCTGATCAACAAGCTGCGTCAGTTCCAGGAGCTGGGGCACCAGGTCATCTTCCTTATAGGTGATTTCACCGGGATGATCGGTGATCCGAGTGGGAAGAGCGCGACACGTCCGCCGTTGACTCGCGAGCAGGTGCTCGAGAATGCCGAAACCTATAAGGCTCAGGTTTTCAAGATTTTGGATCCGACCAGGACCGAGGTGGCGTTCAACTCTACCTGGATGGATAAGATGGGGCCTGCGGACTTCATTCGCCTCACCTCGCAGTACACCGTGGCCCGTATGCTTGAGCGCGATGACTTTGACAAGCGCTACACGACCAATCAGCCGATTGCCATTCATGAGTTCCTCTATCCGCTGGTCCAGGGGTATGACTCGGTTGCGTTGCGCGCCGACGTCGAGCTTGGTGGTACTGACCAGAAGTTCAACCTGTTGATGGGGCGTGAGCTGCAGCGTGGCTATGGCCAGGAGGCCCAGTGCATCCTGACCATGCCGTTGTTGGAGGGGTTGGATGGTGTGAAGAAGATGTCCAAGTCTTTGGGCAACTATGTCGGCATCCAGGAAGCGCCGGGAGTCATGTATGGCAAGCTGGTTTCCATACCTGATGCGCTGATGTGGCGCTATTTCGAATTGCTTAGCTTCCGCTCCATGGATGAGATCAGTGCGTTCCGCGCGGACGTCGAGGCTGGAGCTAACCCGCGGGATATCAAGATCAAGCTGGCCGAAGAGATAGTCGCTCGCTTCCATGGTGAAGAGGCAGCGGCTAATGCTCACCGTGCAGCAGGTAATCGCATGAAGGATGGTGAATTGCCAGATGATTTGCCTGAGATCGAGTTGGTTGTCAGCGAAGATATGCCGATTGCGGCTGTTCTTAATAAAGCGGGGCTGGTTAAAAATGCGGCGGTGGCGCGAGACCTCCTGGGGTCGGGTGGGGTGCGCGTGGATGGTGAGGTTGTTGATCGCACCTATATATATAAGCTGGGTGCTACCCATGTCTGCCAGGCGGGTAAGAAGGCTTTTGCACGTATTACGCTGAAACCGGAATAAATTGAAAATAGCTGTTGACGGCAGATTCTGAGTCTCTATAATTCGCCCCACTTCTGGCGCAGTCGAAACGGAAAACTCCTTGAGATTCAATGAGTTAAGTAGTTTTCGGTGATGCAGGGCTTCAGGTCATCGAAGCACGGAAGGAGTCAGCGGAGCAGGTATTTGGCTCAGTCGACGGTTCGATCTTCTCGGTCGAAAGCGGTAAAAAAGAGGTGTTGACAGCAGCGACTAACGCTGTAGAA
>NZ_LHVL01000003.1:0-530 GCF_001269775.1 Pseudomonas sp. Pf153
GAGCGGAACCCGGCTGTCAAGAAACTGCTGGCCAATGCCATCGCCGCCTGCAACAAGGCCGGCAAGTACATCGGCATCTGCGGCCAGGGGCCTTCGGACCATCCGGACCTGGCCAAATGGCTGATGGAGCAGGGCATCGAAAGCGTTTCGCTGAACCCGGACTCCGTGCTGGAAACCTGGTTCTTCCTGGCTGAGGGGCAGGGCGCGGTCTGATCGAGGGAAGGGCCTGATCGACTAAAGCCGGCCAGTTAACCGTCGAACCTGTGGGAGCGCTTAGCCGGGTCCTTTTTGATTGAAGTAGGGCGGGCTCCTGACAGATGCCGCCCTTTTTTGTGCAAGAGCATCATGCAAAGCAGCAGTCACCTATTTCCTGTCGCCCTGATCAGCGCCGAGCGGCGTGGCGATCTGAGCGAAGATGTCTATCGTTTGAAACCTGGCAACAGTCCCGACTGCACCGTCGAACTGGCTGTCACCCGGCTGGGCATGGCCGATGCCACCGAGGCGGCCCGCGGGGTCCCGGTAATCCTGTT